>CAYGHJ010000001.1:0-54927 GCA_964349605.1 uncultured Candidatus Planktophila sp.
ACTCAGTTCGATTACTCGTCAGATGCCCAATACCTGCAAAGACAAGCGCAATTCCAAGAATGACCTGAGCCGCTTTCCGTAATAACTCCATTGCTCTAGTTAACACCTCAAAGATCGATTACGCATTGATTAAAGCAAAATAACTCGTCACTCAAAGTAGTTTCACAATAGTCATACTCTTGCTTTCAAATATCGTTATGCAAATATAGTTCGAACTTGTGTTAATCTTGTTGCAGTCAGGAAGGTGCACCTTAGAGTTACAGAAATAAGCCCCGTAGAGAAATCTGCGGGGTTTATTTTTTAGGCTTGAAATCCAAAGTGACCCTACGCGACTAACCGTAAGGCCACTTAGTGTGCGTGTCACTGGCGAGATTCGAACTCGCGACCTGCAACATAGTCGGTGTGCTGCTCTATCCTCTGAGCTACAGCGACACGCAGGGGTGAACTTATGCGAAATTCATTTCCGCAACCCTTGAGGTAACAGTGGCTGTGCACAATCCAGTGGTGCTAATATGCAACCACATAGTCAGTGTGCCCTCGTTAATCACGAGTTACAGAAGATAAACCCCGTAGAGAAATCTGCGGGGTCTATTTTTTTCTTTTCTGATTCAGTACACAAATCACCATGGAAGCCACCTGATTTCGTATTCGGAATCACCTGGCCATATAACTTCATCGTCCTTGCAGTAGCTGCCATCATCATTGCCTTATTAGTAATCACCGCCCGCACATCCATACCAGCATCCATCGCCCTTATCCCCTACCAGTTATGGCTAATAACGGCGGCAACGGTCAGCTATTCATACATGCGGGGGAATTAGATAGGAGTGTATTCAGGGGCCCGCGCTTCTACTTACTATGCCAAAGGCAGCTCAGTGGAATCCATCATAGAAACAACTTATCGCCGCTGCCCTTAGACAGCGCATGATTTAGTATTGGATCTTGGAGAGAGATGGGGGAAGTGTTTATTGGGGTAATTTAAAAATTCCAACGATTAAATCAATTTACTCTCCTTTACCAGATATTATTTTCATGTGACTGAATCGCACACTGAGAAGAGTTTATCAAAACAGGCTTTAGTAAATCAGATTTCAAAGGTGGCACTCTTTTCGAAAAACTATCCTTTATCAAATGGAAGTTCAATCCCAAAAGTATTTTTTCAGGATCTCGAGAATCGATTTTCTATTCCCGTTTCGAATGGTATGGAATCAAAAGCCGCAACATTCTGTGATTATTTTGGGGTGGAGTGGACTTCTGAGTGCGATTCATCAGAAACTCCATCTGGTGGAGGCGGGACGGTGACTAAGAGAGGCTTGGAAGTTCTACTTCTTGCAGTCGAACGTGCATTGTCCAAAGAACTATAGAAAACTAAGTTGTGCCCTGACTTCATTAATTTTTACGTCAAGGCCTAATGAAATATTTATCTCCTTAAGCAAGTCAAACACGAAATTCTCTCGCTCAATTTTGTTCTTTTCAATAAAATCATTGAGTCCAACATTTTGTAAAGCAGCATTAATCATATTTCCGTACCGAACTAACATCACAAACCCAAATTTCCCTAAATCGTTCAATAACTGGGAATTTAGTAAATTTGGCTCAATAAACAAATCTGGAGAAATTGAATTTTGCTCCGCAGCGGTTAGAGTAGGAAAGAACTGCGCCCAACATGTATTTTGACGACCTCTATTAAGTGCCGGTGAGATTGGAAGCCAATTTGCGACATGATTCAGCGGAATTGGCTTATCCAATCTTGCTTGAGTGGCATTTCTCTGAGCTCGATATGCCACAACATGATCCATATCGAAATTCTGCATTTCATGATTTTTTGCTTTATAAGCCGCATGAAAGAAAGCCAATGCTGACTGTGAAGGTGACCTTGTCATTGGGGCTTGCGAAACTCTGAATTCTTTAACAAAGAGATTTTTTAAAGCAGAGCCATAATCATTTAGAGGGGGTTGATACAAGAGAAAGTCATTTTCACGCACACTTCGCACGATCGAGTTTAGTCCAGTGTCATCTACTTCGAATTGTGACCAAACATGCTGAGAAGCTTGCTTATATGCATCGCTTCCCTGGAATACATCAGAAATAGTATGGAGAAGCCACCAAGAAGCAATGTTGTTTCTAAAATTGGCTTTGCGTTGGCTAGCAGAAAAATTACTATTTCCGTCCGCGGACTTTAGGCGTGCTCCAGTCCTTCTGGAAAGAGTCAGTCGGTCTGACTCCCCTGGTAAGGCATCATGAACTGTGTTCATATATCCCGCCAAGTAAACTGTTGCCTGTATTGCTCCTAGAGATGCACGTTTCTTATTCTTTGTCCCATTCTTTGTAAATGGCATGAGTTTCGAGTCAATTTCTCGTGCGGCATCCAAGTAATGCTCAGTGACTAATGCAATGTCATATTCGGCATTTTGGACAGGAAAAAGGCGAAGTAAGCTCTCAATGCCACTTGGTCCTAAAGAACCAGAAAACAGAAGTGAGCAAGTGTCAAATGCAATCGTTCCAGAACTGGCACCAGCCGGGAAACTTTGTCTCTCAGCGGTTGTAAAGGTGCCGCTATTAGATACTTTTGAAGCATATTCCCTTGTAGATTTACTGAGAGCGTACAAATAATCAAATAGAGAAACTTCATCTTCACCGAGCTCCTCGATAGAAGCGGTATCCATATCAGTTTCTTCTAGGAAATTTTGATATGAGGCTTCAATGCGGTTTCGCATATAACTCAACATAAATTTCTTTTGCGCAGGCATTACTACATCTTCAATTGACCTTGACGTAACTTGATTTGCATATTTTTGCCAGGGGACAAATGCTCCAACCCATTTGGCTGCCAAAAGGTCATACTTACTCAAAGGAATTCCACTGTTTAATGCAGTGAAGATTTCACTGCTTATCTCGCGAGCTTTTCTAGGTTTTACCCCCAGTTTCGGGGAAATAGTTATAACGGCGATTGGGACCGAATCTAGTGCTTCTTTTTGTTTCTTGAGCGCGATACGCAAGACTTTGCAAGCGCCAATAGCCTTTTCGTATCGAGGCCCTTCAAACTGCGTTGGGCTTTCAACCCCCAAGAACTTACAAATTTTTGCAAGAAAAATCATAGACTCTTCCAGAAACTCTTCAGAGAAGCGGTTGCTCAAATCACCTTGCGTGAGAAGATTCATTGCTGCTGACACATCTTCAACTTTTGTTACAGAAAGCGTTTCCGCTAAGTCACGTAGGGCTATTTGCATGTCATCTGTATCCACATACCAAGGTTCCGACCAGAAACTTTCACGGAATTGTGCGAAAGTTGAAAGTCGTTGCTGACCATCAATGACATGCCAAGTAAATTCACGCCGGCCACCGGTTAAATCTTTTGAATCAATTTTCGTTAAAACTATCGCGCCCGTCGGCCAACCTTGGATTAGAGAATTTAAAAACTGCTTTTTCTTCTTTTTACTCCAAACTAATCCTCTTTGAAAATTTGGAATCTCAAAACGTATTTGATCAATATCGACTTGTCCCAATAATGGTGATGGGCACATTTGTGAATTAATCGAAAATGCTGCAGCAGTGCTAAGAGGTATAGTTCCAAATTCCCATATCGGACTAAAATCTTCAGAAGACATTTGGGGCCCCTCTAGTCTTTGTTATTCGGATATGGCTCAAAGTCTAATTCCAGCGCGGGCTAATTTACAGCTGTTAATTTCGGAGTGGTGGATTTCTTCTTGATTTCGCGCTGAATCGTATCCCCAAAATGTGTTAAATGATCATCGGGATTCAAGGGAGCATTCAATATAGACTTCACAAGCGCATCATCATTTTCAAGGAGGTCTATATCACGCAAAACTTGTGCCTTCAAAACATTGAAAATAACTCCAATGTTTACGGCATTTCCCAACTGCTTATAAGTAGTTCCGTTCGTTTGTTCGAGAAAGTCAAACCACTCTGGAAAACCTTGTAAGCGTGCTGCTTCCCGAACTGTCAATTTTCGCTTTTTTGATACCACAACAGATGTTTGTGTAATCGCTACTAGGGCTGGAGCGTATGTATTTGACTTACATCTGATCCCCGACGGTCTGAAGTGTATGAGAGTCTTATTTAATGATTTCGTATCCTGTGCCTGCCATTCAAACTTTCTTCTTGAAGGAGGGAAATCTTGGAGCCCATCCCAATCATGCAACCACTTATCTAATATTTTTTTATGTGCCGAATAAAACTCAGAATTTTTTTTGAGGAAGTTTATTTTCCAATCTGGCGTTCCACGCTTTATCCGCAACTTCTTAACATCGACCCAATTGTCTACCCAGATTGGGAATCCTGGCAATTTCTCATCAGGGAATGACGTTCGGAATCTTTCAATAAAATCACTCCAACACTCTATCCACTTTGATTCTTGATCACTTAATGAATAGATTTTCTTTTCACTTGATTTTAGCTTCTTTTCAAGTGGTAGATGGGATTCAAGTCTCCAATTCTTGGGATCCCAACCAGAAAAACTCTGTGACATGTTAGGAATCCCTGGCTCTTCATGCAATCGTCGGGCACCAGTTGGCATACGAGTTGCGCATATCAAAACGCGTTCGCGTACTTGAGGTCGTCCACCATTCAATGGATGTATTTTGTGAGGTGAAACAACAAATGGGATAGAGCTCACTCGATAACCAAGTTCTCTTAAGGTTTTAATTATGACCTCCCACTCGTGGGCATGTCTTGGGCCTGCAATATTTCGAACGTTTTCTAATAAGACCATTTTAGGTTTTTTTGACTCAATTATTTTGGCGATATTCCAAAAAAGTGTCCCTCGCGCCTCGTCCATACCATGCTGTTTCCCCGATTTACTGAAGGGTTGACATGGAAAACCCCCGACTAAAACATCATGATGAGGAACTTCCATTACATTGTCATTAGCAGCGAGTGTTATGTCGCCTTCGGGAAGGATTCCCCAGTTCCTGAGATATACAAGGGCGGCGTCTTTGTCGATTTCAGACGCATACACGCATTCACCACCAAGCGAACTTAATGCACCGTGGAATCCCCCAATGCCGGCAAAGAGGTCTACAAACTTGAAACTCATGGTGGAAGCTTACTTGAAAAGGCTGACAAATCCATTGGCAACACAATAAGAACCATATAGATTCGGAGAATGGAGCAACTACCAAAGTATCAGGACCTGATTTCCCCAATGATTCGTGTCCTAACCAAGGCCAGAAAGCCTCTCTCAAATTCAGAGATAGAGGCTGGGGTCATCACTGAATTGAATATTCCGTCTAATTTAAGTTCGGAAATTCACTCCGGGAATCGGACCGAATTGCAATACAGGCTTGCTTGGGCAAGGACAAAAGCTAAGTCCGCTGGACTGATAGTGAGTCCAGCTCGAGAGACGTGGAGCATTACTAATTCTTAGTTAGTGTATAAAAAGTATCAATCAGGACTTAAGCAACCCTCGCCACTCAAATTCAAGAAGTGCTCCTTCAATATGGAGGTCTTTGGGTTTAATACCATAGACTGATGTTATATTTGAGTTGTTGAGTCACAACGTTCTAAATATCCAAGAGTTACAGAACAAAGGCCCCGCAGATTCATATCTGTGGGGCTTTCGTATTGCTAAGTTATTGGGTAAAAAATAAAAGTAGCCCTACGCGACTAACTGAAGGGCTACTTAGAGTGTGCACCGCTGACGGGGATCGAACCCGCGACCTGCAACTTCGTCAAAGCGCTGCTCTATACACTGAGCTACAGCGGTACACAGGCAGGAACCTAAGCGATGGTGGATGAAAATGGATTCGAAATTGTTCCAGTTGTGGATACAAAAGAAGTGATAACATTTAAACACTTCGTCAGGGTGCGCACTATCTAAGAGTTACAGAACGAACGCCTCACAGACTCATCTCTGTGGGGCTTTTGTATTCCTAATAATTGGGTTGAAAATAAAAGTAGCCCCACGCGACTAACTGAAGGGCTACTTAGAGTGTGCACCGCTGACGGGGATCGAACCCGCGACAATCCCTTCAGTCAAAAGGTTGCTCTATCCGCTGAGCTACAGCGGTACACAGAGCGAAAGATATTCAATTCCACCGATAAAACTTAATGGGTCACCGGTGCATGTGGATTACTAATTGACTGATATTATTCACTCACTTCAGTCAGAAGGCGCTTTAACGCAAGAGTTACAGAACAAAAGCCCTACAGATTCATCTCTGTAGGGCTTTTGTATTACTGCTAGAAAAGAGAAAGGCCACACTTTAGCGTGGCCCGACCCTTGTCCTTGATTATTTCTTTTCTAGTAACTCGATCGCTTGCTTGATAATCTCTGGACGATAAGCAGTCGTTAATGAAATATGTCCATGGCCTGGGATGATATTCAAGGTTGCAGTTGGAATGTGTTTAGCAAGCCACTCACTGTGGGCTTTCGGAACCATAAAATCATCATCACCTTGCCAAACTAGAACGGGTTTTGTAATTGCGCCCAAATCAATTCCAAATTTCTGCACAAACGCCAAATCATCATCAACCCATCCGTTGAAACTATCTACCACTGCATATCTCATGCCCTCTGCGGCTTCGGCGGCAACTTCAGAAGTAAGGGCTGCTTTATCTGCTTCGCCAATTAACCCACCCAACGCTGCAATGATCTCTGGACCCGTAATTGTTTTGTAGGAAGATGCATTCTTCACCATCCAGCTTTGAAGAGCGGCTTCACCATTTAGTGCTACACCGAATTCATCTTCGTTTTCAGGTCCCATGTCGGCTAAGAAATCTAAATCAGCATGTCCCCATTCGGCTACACCCGCCAAAGTAATTGCAGCCTTGCAGCGAGAATCTCGTGTCATGTTGATCGAATGGGGGCCACCGCCCGACCAGCCGATTGCTACAAATTCCTTAATGTGAAAATGATCAAGGATCGCCTGTTGATCAGCTAAGTCATCAGCAACAGTGCGACCTGAGTGACGATCTGATTTACCGTAACCGGCGCGACTTGCAGCAATTGCTAAGCAGCCAGTGACTTGTGGAAGCCATTTAACCCACGTCTTAACTGAACCAGGCGTTCCATGGAGAAAGAGGATCGCTTTGTCGCTCTTAACGCCGTTATCTTCATACTCCAGGGTGCGGCCATCGGTTAACTTTAATTGCTTCATGGCAGTGACCTTACTCGAGGATGCTTACGCATTGCCAGATTTGTCAGTGGGTGGTCAGCTCCGTGTTCCAACCCCCGGTTTTGTACGGATTCTTTTCAGGAGGTCCCAGGTGGATTAGCTATTTCATTTGCTGACCATTGAAAGGTCTTACCTGTTAGCTGCTCAAGATCGCGTTTTGAATCTGCAAATAGCCTGTCTAGGTATTCTCTATCGGCAAGGTCCATTGTGCTGTCTGGTATTTTGGTGAATGTCTTGCGCGAAATCCAATTCTTCGTTGAAGTTGAAAGATACTTGCGAGATCTAACCCAGCGTACAAAATCTGGATATTTGGAGGCTCGGGCCACATTGATCTTCGGCAATACTAAGTCAAAATCCATATTTTGAACGGTCTCGGCAGGAAGTAGAAATTCAAGGACTTCCCTTAGGATTTTATTCGGGTTGGTCACCATTTCAGCAAAGTCGATAATTAAAATCTGTTCGCGTGGGAACTGATCGTAATATGGTTTCAAGTTTATTGCGTAAAAACCTTGCGAGATAACATCACCATAGGGAACTCCTTTGAGCTCTTTGTAATTACGTATGACCTTTCCAAAACTCAATGATTTTGAGAGTGCTCCGTTGCGATGTCCATGCAGATGAGCCGAATATGCCCGATCGGCAGGATCTCGCAATATCGCAATAATTTTCATCTTTGGAAATTGTTGGGCAATTCTTGCTGCAGCTTTGTCGCTTGCAAGATAGCTGGGCGATTTTTCTCCGACAACTTGGTTCGGGTGTGCTTCCGAGAAAATTGATAGATATTGGGCAAAGCCATCAGGATTGTTATATTTATAGTCCCTACTCCAGAATTGGCACTCCTGCTTTGCAACGAAGAAATATTCGGGGTTACGCTCAAGGAATCTCATCAGGCTTGAAGTGCCGGCCTTTTGTGCACCAATGATTAAAAAATCAATTTTCTGCATTATCTGACACTAGAGCAGTTAGAAGATTTCTCTGCGGTATTGAGTAGAAGTCCCACCTTTGACAGAGATTCCACATGATGAGCAGTAAATTCACAGGGAACTCACCAATACTCACGCTTGTCGTCAAAGTAAGAAGCCTTCATTTGCATCTATTATTGGAAATTGGCTTACCAAAAGTCGGTGCAAACCCACTAGATCGACAATGGATTCCTTCAAACTTAAAGCCAGCAAGTAGATGCGAGCTTCAGCGCCGGCGTGGAATCAGAATTGTCAGTGCCCCTATTTACTCTTCTGGATATGAGGAATATTCGGCTGGGTGCAAGCCTTATCGGTTTTTCGATCTTTGCGCTATTGCTACTTCGTTATGTGCCCGAACTGTGGAGCGATGACCAGCACTTTGCCAACTCGACCTTTAGTTATGTTGTACTTGGATTAGTTTTCTACGTCGCGGTCTATTTTTTGGGCTTACCTTCACTGGAATATTTTCGATTACCGCGCATTCATTACAAGACTCTGGTTGCCGTGTTGGTGGCTTTAACTTTTGTTAGCCTCGAATTCAGAGGATCTGAAGAGCTGCAGGTGAAAGGGTTAGTGGCAGTCGGTGGTGTGGCTTTTTTGCTAGCTATCGGATTTGGTGAAGAGATGGTTTCTCGTGCATTTACTTTTGGAATCTTGCATAAATTCGGAGACTTGATCGCTATCTCAATTTCATCTGCCTTTTTTGGGTTGATGCATTTAAATCGTTATCTCGGTGCAGATTGGGATCCCTGGGAGGCTTATTGGCATGTGGTGAGTGCTGCTGCCTTCGGGGTATTCGCCTGTTCATTGATGATTGTGACGAGAAGTATCTGGCTTGCCGTTATATTTCACGGCCTCAGTAATTGGAGCATCGTCTTTGCCGCTCCACCGGAATCCTCATCGGGCAGACAGGATTGGGGCGTGAGTTTCTGGGAGGGCTTTACTCTGCCGTTGGGGAGTGCTGGACTCTATATTGGATCCGCACTGGTCTTACTCATGCTAAATCGGGGCTCGGTTCCAATCTGGATCTATCGATTGGCGCTCAGATGGAAATTAGTCAGCTCCAACGCTTAAGCATTCTTGGTTGGAGAGGCGAGAAATACTAGATTTACAATAGGAACGATAACAAACCAGCCACTTCGTCCGACATCGTGCATTCGACGAATGGCTACGGTTAAGTATGGAATGAATATTGCAATGCTCACTATCAAATCTATGAGGTCACTAAAAATTAGTGATGAGTGAAGTGCCGCGATTACTTTTTAAAGGTTGGGTTCAAAACTCCTAGATCTAAAACTCGTTCAATTTGAGAAAGTGCAGTTACTAAACGCAGCTCATCATGGGCTCGTGCAACAACACCTAGCCCGACGGGCAAGCCTTCGCAGATTCCCATAGGGACCGTGCCAATCGGGGCACCAGTGATTGCAGGTGCCATTGTGATCCACGAGTTATCGCCATAACTATCTCCCTGACCCAAATCGCTTAGCCAGGCCGGTGAGTATGTTGCACCAATTAATACATCGGCTTGAGTAAATCCCTTATCCAAAGTTTTCTGGGCCCACATTAGATTGCGCGAGCGCTTTGTTTCATAATCGCTATTTCGCCCGCCAAGTGTCAACGCCTTTTCAAATAACTCTTGACCAAAGAATTTTAGTTCAACCTCTTCGTGAACACGATTATAGGCAACAACATCGGCCAAGGATTTTAAGGTTGTATCGGCGCGTAGTGAAAGATAAGAACCCATTTCATCAAAGAGCTCGTGCAGTAGAACTTCATACTCATCATTGCCGGTTTCATCGGCTGGTGGCTCTAACTCAACATCAATTAGTGTGGCTCCGGCTTTAGATAGTTTCGAAAGCGCAGATTCAAATATCGCATCAGTAGCGCTATGACCAGTTAGCCAGGATCGTACGACTCCAATTCTCAAACTCCGGGACCCGTCGGTTGCTGCGACTAAGCCTGTGGTTGCGCTCATGATTTCTAACAGCAACGCGGCATCTCTTACCGTGCGCGCCAATGGCCCGGGTGAATCTTGACTAGAACTAATTGGAACAATGCCTTGTGTTGGTACAGCTCCAACTGTCGGTTTTATTCCGATACAACCGTTCAGAGATGCGGGGCAGATAATCGAACCATCGGTTTCAGTTCCAACTGCTAATGAAACTAGACCTGCGGCGATTGCGGCGCCTGAGCCAGATGATGAGCCGCCGGCGCTATGTGAGTGAATCCATGGATTAGCAGTTAAGCCACCGACCGCCGACCATCCGCTGGTTGATTTCGTGGATCTAATATTTGCCCACTCAGATAAATTAGTCGATGCAATAATGTTGGCGCCGGCAGCGCGCAAGCGCTTAGTTAGAGGTGAGTCTTGAACAACCATGTGGTCTAGAAGCGCGGTCGATCCTGCAGTTCCTGGTAATCCCACGGCCTCGATATTGTCTTTAATTACAATCGGTAACCCCGCAAGCGGAGAATTAACATCAAAAACTCTGTCGTTATCTTTTATCGCAATGGCGAGAATTGAGTTGAGCTCATATCCCGTCGTATCAATCTCCTCGATTCGATTAAGTGCCTCAGCTAAAAGTTGGGCTGGTGATGTTATCCCCTTGCGTACATCATTAATTGAATCCGTTGCCGAACGCGCAAAATCCATTTACGAAGGTTAGCGGCTTTACTCTAGATCAGGCGATAACCAACTGAGCGGACCGCTGAAATCGCGCGTGGACCGCCAGCATTGAGGATTTTTATTCGAAAGCGTGATGCATGTGTATCTAGTAAGTGCCCGCTCGTGAACTCTGCTGAAATACCAATTGTTTGGCTAACTTGCGCTCAATATCTCGTACCTCACAAGTAGTTCAGGTTTCTAACGCGGGTGTGAACCATTCAACAATTTAATCAACGACCCAGGTATCCCCTGAATGAAGGAGTTTCTCCAAATCCCCTGCACCTTGTGCCTGGATGACGCTGGCTAACTGATCATTGACCATCGCCGAATAGCCAGCTCTGACCACATCTCGAAAAGTACCTATCGGGGTGTGCTCGAGGTCTGAGCCAGAGAGACGAGAGAGGGCAAAGGCATAGGAGGGATCTGGATCGTGAGCATCATGAATAACGAGTTGAGACTCATCAACTGAGTTCAACTCAACTAACTTCAGCGATGCCCCATCTCGAATCACACCAAAAGTAGAGGATTTAATGGGTTGACCATGGACCATCTGGAGCAGAGAGCCCTCTTTAGTTTCATTGTCTTTGACTTGATCAAATGCGCCATCGTTAAAGATTGGGCAGTTTTGATAAATCTCGATTAAGGCAGAGCCTTTATGAGCTGCGGCCTGTCGCAAGGTTTCTGTTAGGTGTTTGCGATCACTATCGATAGTGCGTGCCACAAAAGTTGCCTCTGCGCCTATGGCAAGTGAGACTGGATTAAATGGAGTATCGAGTGAGCCATATGGCGTGGACTTTGTAATCTTTCCCTGCTCACTGGCTGGGGAGTATTGACCCTTAGTTAAACCGTAGATTCGGTTATTAAATAGCAAAATCTTTAACTCCACGTTACGGCGAAGTGCGTGAATTAAGTGATTGCCACCAATTGATAGGGCGTCACCGTCCCCAGTTATTACAAAGACGGTCAAATCTGGTCGGCTGATCGCCAGCCCCGATGCAATTGCTGGAGCACGTCCATGGATTGAGTGCATCCCAAATGTATTGAGGTAATAAGGAAAGCGCGATGAGCAACCAATGCCTGAGATAAAGACGATATTTTCACGCGGGATTCCCAACTCAGGCAAAAATGCCTGCATCGTGGAAAGTACCGAGTAATCACCGCAACCAGGACACCAACGAACCTCTTGATCTGACGTGAAGTCTTTCTTCGTAAGTGCGACATCAGTCATTATGAAGTACCCCCATTGCAGCTTCGACTAGTTCGGCCGTTGTAAATGGCAGACCTCGTACCATGTTGTAGCCCACGATATCCTTTAAATACTTTGATCGAAGCAGCATTGCTAACTGCCCTAAATTCATTTCAGGTGTTATTACCGTTTCATACTTCTCGAGTACGGCTCCTAAATTCTTAGGAAATGGGTTTATATATTTAAGGTGAGCTTGGGCGATTTTCTCACCATTGTTGCGAAGCTCCTCAACGGCCGATGCAATTGGGCCATACGTTGAACCCCAACCAAGGAACAAAACCTTTGCATCACCTGTTGCATCATCGACTTCGATATCTGGAACTTCGATCCCATCGATTTTAGCTTGGCGGGTACGCACCATAAAATCATGATTGGCCGGCTCATAGTTAATCTCACCGGTTTTATCTTGCTTTTCGATGCCTCCGATACGGTGTTCGATTCCGGCAGTACCAGGAATCGCCCAGGGTCGTGCAAGAGTTTCTGAATTTCTCTCATAGGGAAGAAAATTCTCTTGGCTCTTGGCAAATCCGATATCAATTGCTGGCAAGGTTGCAACATCTGGAATCTTCCACGGCTCTGAGCCGTTAGCAATATATCCATCGGATAATAAAAATACCGGAACCCGATATGTCGTCGCTATTCGCACCGCCTCCATTGCCATGGTGAAGCAGTCACTAGGAGTTGATGCGGCAATTACGGCAGCTGGTGATTCACCGTTTCGCCCGAACATAACCTGTAAGAGATCTGCCTGCTCCGTCTTAGTTGGCAATCCAGTGGATGGGCCGCCACGCTGAACATCGATAATGATTAACGGCAACTCCAACATAACGCCAAGACCAATCATCTCGCTCTTTAGCGCTACACCTGGACCGGAGGTAGTCGTTACACCTAGGGCTCCTCCGTATGAGGCGCCAAGTGCTGAACCGACTGCAGCAATCTCGTCTTCGGCCTGGAAAGTAATTACGCCAAATTTTTTATGCTTTGAAAGTTCATGCAAAATATCGGACGCGGGAGTGATGGGATAAGAACCAAGAAATAGTTTTAACCCACTTTGTTGCGATGCAGCGATTAATCCATATGCAAGTGCGATATTTCCTCCGATATTTCGATACTTTCCAGGAGGCATATGTGCAGGTGCAACTTCATATGAGGTTGCAAAGTCTTCACTTGTTTCGCCGTAGTTCCATCCGGTGCGATATGCGATTAAATTTGCCTCTAAAATATCTGGCTTCTTAGCAAACTTTGCCTTTAGAAACGCCTCTGTTGCATCGGTTGGTCGGTGATACATCCAGGAAAGCAGTCCGAGTGCGAACATATTTTTTGCACGCTCGGCCTCTTTGCGTGAGAGTGGAAGCTCTGATAGCGCCGATACAGTCATTGAAGTAAGTGCAACTGGATGAATCTTGTAACTACTTAAAGTTCCATCTTCTAAAGGATTAGTCAGGTAACCAACTTTATTTAAGTTGCGAGTTGTAAACTCATCTTTATCGACGATGATTGTCGCTCCGCGCGGAATGTCCTTGATGTTGGCTTTCAATGCCGCTGGATTCATAGCTACTAATACATCAGGGGCATCGCCTGCAGTTCGCACATGATGATCGGCGAAGTGAAGTTGAAATGAAGATACTCCAGGAAGAGTGCCTTGCGGAGCACGAATCTCTGCAGGAAAGTTCGGCAAAGTTGAAATATCATTTCCTAAACTGGCAGTATCCATTGTGAAGCGATCGCCGGTTAACTGCATTCCATCTCCACTGTCACCAGCAAATCGGATAATTACGGATTTGACGGCGACAGTTGGTTTGCTCATGAGTGATATCTTGCCACCGCAGCGCCTGCCGGTCATTAGTTTTGGAGCATCTCATAGGTCACGTTTTTCACACTCTTCAGGGTTAGCCCTCTTTTATGCCCCTACCTTCTAAAGAATCTCCTTATGCGCCTAAAAATAACCTTTCCAAAGGCGTTAAGGTGGCTATGGATTGGGATTTTCAAAACTTTGGCCGATGCTGGCTCATCAGGTGTAACAACTTCGCGAAGTGATGGTGAGCTTTGGTCGAGTGAGTCGGCGATGAGTTCGATGTTAGCTACCATTGAAATTCCCCGAACTATCTGTTCTTGATCAGCATCCTTGGCATCTAAAATGAGCACTTCGGCTAATGCCGAACCCGCCTCTCGGGCATCGCTCGTAGCGCTCTGGTGCGAATCTTCTGAACTAAGTGTTTCATCCTCAAACTTAGATGAGATTGCATAGCTTGCCGCAGATAAGGCAACGGCTATCGCTTTTTGAGTTGAATCGGCGATTCCACCTTTGACCGCTGAATCAAACAACGTTCGGGCAATTGTTCGAATTTCTACAACTGTATGTTCCAGTGCGATACCTTGAATATATATCTCTTCTGCCTCATCTTTCTTAGCAGTTGAGAACCAGCGCGCATGTCCTCGTGCTTCAACTGACTGAGCACGGATAATTGGAATCTCCTCATTGAGAAGTCGGGCTTTAGCCAGCCAATTTCCCGCCTCTTTTTGTGTATATCCCGAGGCAACGCCTTCAGACATAGTTGCCAGTAAAGCAGCTGCCTTTACGCTCACCGATTTAATTTGATCCAAAGAGCGGTCAATAGGAGTTTTGTGGTGAGAAAAATATGAAAAGAAGATAGCAATTGTCGCGCCAATGAGCGTCGAGCCAAGTCGATGCAAGGCTGTGCTCTCCGGTAAACCTGGGCTAATGACTATGAGCGCTGTGACTGGAACATTGATTGATGCCACTTCACCTAGGTGTAGTGCGCGAGCAACTACTGCGCACATAATTATTGTGATTCCAACTGAGATAAAACCAAAATCAAAGATTGCTACTGCAGTAAGGGCCACACTCGCACCGATGGCCGTACCAACAATTTGACCGAGGCCTTCACGAAGTGATTTGTGGAGTGAGATACGTATGCTTAACGTGCAGACAATCGCGGCGACAACTCCTCCATTTGTAATGAGTAAATCACCCACTTGCCAAGCCGTTGCTCCTGCCAGACCAGCAACTGAAATCTGCCTAACCCATGTTTTACGCTCGGTAAAAAGTGCGAAAACCCTTCTCACAAAGCCAGTTTTCTCAACCATGGTGCACTAACGCAAAGTTCGAATCAATGGATGAGGGATGTGGAGTGCGTTCGACTGCACAGACAATCGATGCAGGCAAAGCAGCACATGCCACTGCATACGCTCTTAATCTCATGGTTCAGAGGGTAAATAATGTTTAGCGATGCCATCTCGCGCAAAAGCTAGAAGCGTCAAACCGAATTCGGCTGCCAGGTCCACAGCCAATGAGGTGGGAGCGCTGACTCCGACAATTGCTGATATTCCAGCGCAAATAGATTTCTGTACTAACTCATATCCGATACGTCCTGATACAACTAAAGTCCAATCACTCAAAGGAATTTTGTCATCCATAAGCGCGGCACCAATTACTTTATCAACTGCGTTATGACGACCAACATCCTCGCGAACCCATATGGGCTCCCCTTTCGGATTAACCAAGAGCGCTGCATGCAGACCACCCGTTTTTTCAAATATGAGCTGGCGCCCATTTAGAAGCAGTGACATTGCTGCTAACTCCTGTTTGCTGTGGCGCGAAGGTGAAACTTTAGTTATGCCTCGCTTGTGCAAATCGGAAATACTAGTAGATCCACATACCCCACAAGCAGATGTGATTGTAAATCTTCGTTCTAAAATTCGGTTTGGCTCATTTGAATTTTGCACAGCTTCTGCAATTACTACATTGGCGCGCTCTCGTGGAGAAAGCGATTTGTCTCCACAGACTTTGACACTTACTAACTCTTCACGCGACTTAAGAAAGCCCTCACCCCAAAGGAAACCTGCTGCAAGCTCTAGGTCATTGCCGGGGGTACGCATTGTGATTCCGAGTTGGTCTTCGTTTTCGCCACGTTTAAGGCGGATTTCAAGGGGCTCTTCCACTACTACGGAGTCAGAAGTTGAAGCAGTTGAATCTGTTCTTTGTACTCTTACCTTTGCAATCGATGAAGGCGCAATCTCATTACTTAACATGACGGTAGAACTCTACGTTCTCTGGAGGCAAAGGGCTCTTGCCGAGAATCAAATCGGCGGCCTTTTCTGCCACCATCATCACGGGTGCATATATATTGCCATTTGTGACATATGGAAAAACCGATGCATCACAGACTCTTAGCCCCGAAACTCCGTGGACCTTCATAGTCAATGGATCTACAACTGACATCGAATCAGTACCCATCTTTGCCGTGCACGATGGATGCAAAGCAGTTTCAGCATCCTTGCGCACCCACTCAAGAATTTCGGCATCAGTTGTGACCGAACTTCCAGGTGATGATTCACCTGCGTTGTAGTCATTCATAGCAGGCTGGGTCAAAATTGTGCGGGCCACTTTTACCGCTTCGATCCATTCACGGCGATCTTGATCAGTGGATAGATAGTTAAACTGCATAGCGGGCTTTTCAAATGGGTTAGAGCTTTTGATTTTTAACCAGCCACGCGAGTCGGAATACATGGGACCAACGTGAACTTGATAGCCATGTCCGCGAGTATCTCCAGTTCCGTCATAGCGAATTGCAAGGGGCAGGAAATGAAACATCAGATTGGGATAAGTGACTTCATCATTGCTGCGGGTAAATCCACCAGCCTCAAATTGATTTGTGGCACCTGGACCTTTGCGAAAAAATAGCCACGCTGCTCCTATAAATGGCCTGCGCCAAAACTGAGTTATTGGTTGTTGCGTGACGGGTAACTTACATTTGTACTGTACGTAGACCTCAAGGTGATCTTGTAGGTTAGCTCCGACGCCAGGCAGATTGTGTACCATCTTTATGCCAAGTGGAGTTAAATCCTTTTCATTGCCAATTCCAGAAAGCTGCAGAATCTGCGGTGTGTTTATAGCACCACCACATAAAACAACTTCACGCGATGAAAAAATCTTTTTCTTACCTTTAATCATCACTTCAACACCCGTTGCCGTAGTTCCATCGAAAAGGACTTTGGTGACATGAGCCCGTGTTTTGATAGTTAAATTTGAGCGCTTCATAGCTGGATATAAGTAGGCACGTGCAGCACTTAAACGTCGACCACGATAAACATTTCGGTCAAAGGCGGCAAAACCCTCTTGGCGATAGCCATTTACATCATCGGTTCGTGGGTATCCAGCTTGTTCGGTGGCCTTAAAGAAAGCGGCAAATAATGGACCTTTGACCGGACCGCGCTCTAACTTAAGGGGGCCATTGTTTCCTCTAAAGATATTGTTCTGATCGGCTAAAGTATTTTCCATCTTCTTAAAATAGGGCAGACAGTGGGCATAATCCCAACTACTCATTCCCGCATCGCGTGACCAACGTTCGTAATCCATTGGATTTCCGCGTTGCCAAATCTGGCCATTGATGGATGAAGATCCACCCAAAACTTTTCCGCGGGCGTGGTAAATGCGGCGATTGTTCATGTGTGGTTCCGGCTCGGACTCATACATCCAGTCGTAATGTTTATTTCCGATCGGAAAAGCTAAAGCTGCAGGCATATGTATAAAAACATCCCATTTGTAATCCGGGCGGCCAGCTTCAAGGACCAAAACTTTGTTGGAAGGGTCTTCACTTAATCGGTTAGCTAAAGCGCTTCCCGCAGATCCTCCACCAACGATGATGTAGTCATACGTGGATTCCATGTCGCTCACTCTACTAATAAAACAACGCCTGTACTTAGTGATTTCTCACTAGGTACAGGCGTTGCTTCTATGTATTGAGAGTTAGCCTAGCCAAGCCGCGACTTTGTCAGGGTTGGCATCGATCCATTTTTGAGCCGCTGCTGCTGGCTCCATGCCGCCTTCAATATCGGCAGCTACTGAGTTCTGGTCAGCATTCGTCCAACTAAAGTTAGAAACAATAGTTGCAAAAATCGAACCTGAATCCATCAACTTCTTTGTAGCTAACTTCTTAAGCGACGTCTCTGGGTAATCAGTTAGACCGCTTGCCTTTGCAGCATCGCTCCAGTCATTAGTAGGGAATTTTATCCGTGATTGCTCTAAGCCAGGAATCTTAATAAAGAGTGTTCCTGGAGTATAGAAATATGCAAGCGCGGCAGTTTTGTTTGCCTCTGCCTTAGTAAGAACATCGACAAGTGCGGCCTCAGAGCCAGTTGAAATCGCTTTGAAGTTCAATTTATTAGCGGCAATCATCTTTTCGCCAATTGTTGTATATCCCGGAGGACCTTCATACCAAGCGCCTTTGCCGCCTGAGTCTGCAGTCTTAAACATATCTGCATATTTATTTAGGTTTGCTGAATCCAAAATATCTGGATACTTAGCTGCCATCCAAGGGGCTACGTACATGCCAATGAGGCCAACGTTTCCATTGTCACCAACTTCTACAATGGCGCCACGATCAACCCACTCTTGCCAGCGTCCGCCGCCCCAATCCTCGATGATGAGATCGATTGATCCAGCTTCCATTGCATCATATGTAACGCCGGCCTCTTCAAGAGTTGTCTGTGTAATTGTGCAGCCGTTTGCCTTAGCAACTTCTGCAACTACCTGCGCTGATGCTGTATATCCATTCCACGCGTGCATAGCTATTGCCCAAGTTCCGCAATCGCTAGCGCTATCTGCGCTGTCGTTAACGCTCGAACTACAGCCTGCAAGAACGAGTGCTCCTACAGCCAAAAGCGATACCGCAGCTGAACGGCGTCCAAGACTAAATTTCAATTTCTCCTCCTAAAAGTAAAAAACGATTATGAGGAGCGTAATCTAGGCGCGCCATATAAGTAAGGGGTTACGCGAAGTGTTTTCGTGATTTTTACACTCTTCGCGCACTTGCCTGTGCGATTCGGTCAATCGTCACACCAAGAAGCAAAATTACTAAGCCTGCAACTAAACCTTTACCCTGCATCTCTGGCTTTGAGCCGCCTAAGATAACTAAATAGCCTAGGCCGCCAGAGCCAACGAAGCCACCAATGACGACTACTGCTAAGACAAAGATCATGCCTTGATTTGTTGCCAGCAAAATTGATTTCTTCGCTGCCGGCAACTGCACTTTTGTAATTATCTGTCGTACTGATGATCCGGCCGCAGTAGCCGCCTCTATCATCGATGCAGGTACTGAGCGAATACCTTCCCCAACTATTTTCACAACTACTGGGATTGAATAAACAATTCCAGTAGCAATCGCGGTGAATCTCGTTGGACCAAAAAGGCCTAGCATCGGGATAAGGTAAACGAAGGCTGGCAAAGTCTGGCCGGCATCTAGAAATGGGCGAAGAATCTTTTCAGCACGTTCATTCCGACCGACTAAAATTCCAAGGGCAATTCCAATTGTCATTGTCATCAATGTTGCAACAATGGTCTGCGTCAAGGTAATCATGGCCTCATGCCAAAGTCCAGATACAACAATTAAGCCAAGTAATGCAGTAGCAAGTACGGCAACTCGTTTTCCTCCAATAACTAAAGCTAAGAAAATAATCCCAGCAAAAGTTACATACCAAGGAGAGAAAGCTAAAAGCGTCTCCAAAGGATTTAATACCCAGTTTGAGATGAAATCCTTAAAACCAACGGTGAAGATGTAGAGATTTGTTGTAATCCATTTTGTCGCACTATTTGTTACGTCTTCTACCTGTGAAGAGATATTTATAGATGACGGCCATACCGCTAGAGATAGGACTGTGCGTGATGCGAAAATTGAAATAATCGTTGCTATGCCAGCAATTCCCAACTTAATTCTACTATTGCGAATTTGAGCTGGTGTAGGAGGTATAAAACTCTCTTGTGCCTTTGCCGCAGCACTTGTACTTCTATCCAATAAAATCGCCACAAACACCACTGCGAAACCGGCTACAAAACCTTGACCGACATTGCGAATAATGAGTGCATCAATTACTGGCTTGCCTAGACCTGGAGCCCCGATCAAAGCGGCGATAACAACAAAAGATAGAGCGGCCATAACAGTCTGATTGATACCCAGAACAATCATCTGCTTAGCCATTGGTAACTGGACTTTCGTAAGGGTTTGCTTTCCAGTTGATCCCATAGAAACCGCAGCTTCAATAGGTGATTGATTTAGATTCCGAATTGCGTGTGATGTTATGCGAATGGAGAGCGGAATGCTGTACACCATGGTTGCAATAGTCGCCGAGGCTGTACCGATAAGAAAGAAAAGAGCAAGGGGCGCTAGATAAACAAGCGTGGGCAGGATTTGAGCCAAATCTAAAAATGGTGTCAATATTTTCAGTACACGATCAGATAAACCCGCCCAAATCCCTAAAGGAATTCCTATAAGCAGCGATAAGAGTACGGATGCAAACGTCATTGCAATCGTATCCATTGTGAACTGCCACATTCCTAAAGCACCACACGCCAACAAAAGTGTGGTGGCAAGAAGTGCGGTGCGCAATCTACTTGTGGCATAAGCGGTAAATGCCACAATTGCCGCCACGCCAAACCAGCCAATAAGTGGAATAATTGAGTTACCGCGAGGCACTGAAATTACCGTGCGAATCGCCTCAACAAATCCATTAATTCCGGCGCGAATTGGATTAAAGAAATAGATAAAGGCTGCGCTCTTTGTACGGTTGCCACGAATCGATGCTGCTGCATCACCTACAGCGGTAGTAAATGATGTGTTCTCTGAAGTCGATAATTCAAGCGTGTGATCATCTTGAAAGAGCCGAGATAGAAATATCCATACGAGTGCCCCGCCAAGCAAAAGCTGTGACTTTTTCAAATGCAGCATCTATGCGACACCAGAAATTAACCGCAAAACATCCTCGCTAGAGACAACGCCAAGCGCCCTACCATTATCGTTTACCCGAACAGGTTTATGTGTCTGCAAAATCACTTGAGCGGCATCTCGAATAATCATCGATGAAGGTAGCTCTGGACCATCGGTATCTTCGCCGGGTTCGGCCGGACGCGCTAAATACTTAAGGGACAGAACATGCGACTTTGGAATGTCGCGAACAAAGTTAGCAACGTAATCATCGATTGGATTAGCAACTAACTCTTCAGGAGTACCAATCTGAACAACCGCGCCATCGTGCATAATGGCAATTCGATCCCCTACTTTTACTGCCTCCGATAAATCATGAGTAATAAAGACCATTGTTTTGCCAAGTTCGTGGTGCAGGCGAATCACCTCTTGCTGCATATCACGCCGAATAAGTGGATCGAGGGCGCTAAATGGCTCGTCTAGAAATAGAACCTGCGGATCGACGGCAAGGGCTCGAGCTAAACCAACACGCTGTTGCATTCCACCTGAGAGTTGTTCGGGATAGGCATTGGCATAACCCTGTAATCCCACAAGTTCTATGACTTCATTAGCACGTGCATGGCGCTCGGCCTTTTTAACTCCATTTATTTCAAGTGAATATGCGATGTTGTCAATCACTTTTCGGTGAGGCAATAATCCAAAGTGTTGAAAGACCATTGAAAACCTAGTCTTGCGAAGTTCACGCAATCGAGCGGCATCGACAAGTAAAACATCCTCGCCCTCAAAAGTAAGTGAGCCTGCTGTCGGCTCTATTAAACGGGTCATACAGCGGACGAGTGTCGATTTTCCAGAACCCGATAAACCCATCACAACAAAGACTTCACCAGGGGCGACATCAAATGAAACATTCCGAACTGCGATTGTATTTCCGGTTTGAGCACGAAGCTCTGAACGCGTTAAATCTGCGAGCGGAGTGCCTATGACTTTTTCGGCGTTTGCTCCAAAAACCTTCCAAAGATTTTTAACTGAAATCATTGGCGCTTCACTACTCACTGAGTAATCCCCTCATTAATTAATCTCTAAACCATCCAGATCGACTAGGAGCATTGTTGGTCCAAATGTGTTTGATTTCAAGGTACTCACCCAAGCCATGTTCGCCTAATTCGCGACCAATTCCAGATTGCTTGTAACCACCCCACTCGGCGGCTGGACGATATGGACCAAAATCATTGACCCAAATTGTGCCATGACGTAGTGCACCTGCCACACGGCCCGCTTTCTCAGAATCACTACTCCACAGACCTCCAGATAAACCAAAATTCGTGTCATTTCCTATCGCTATTGCTTCGGCCTCGGTATCAAATACTTCCACCGTCATGACCGGTCCAAATGACTCTTCCTGCACGCAATACATCGAAGATTTCGCGTTATCTAAAACTGTCGGCAGGTAATACCAGCCATTAGCATGTTCTGGCTTTTCACTGCGTTTTCCGCCCACCAATAGCGTGGCACCTTCGGCAACACCCTTATCAACATAATCGCTGACATTTTGTAAATGTGCCGCGCTGATTAGTGGACCAGCTTCGGCCAATTCATCATCTGGTCCCCCAAGTCGAATCTTTGCCGCGCGTCGAACAATCTCATTAACAACACGATCATGAATCGAACGCTCAACGATTAGTCGAGTTCCTGCCGAGCAGACTTGTCCAGAGTGCAAGAAGGCTGCAGTGACGGCGTTATCAATTGCAACATCGATATCTGCATCGGCAAAAATAATATGTGGATTTTTACCACCAAGTTCAAGGGCTAATCTCTTCACCGTTTGCGCCGCAGCCCGCATGATCGTTTGGCCAGTTGATAATCCACCGGTAAAAGAAACCAAATCAACACGTGGATCATTAATAAGCAAAGTGCCAACCACTGAGCCAGGACCTAAAATTAAATTCGCAACTCCTCTTGGTGTTCCAGCCTCTTCAATTATCTTCATCAACGCAATTGCACTCTGTGGTGTTAACTCGGAAGGCTTAACAATAAAAGAACAACCTGCAACTAAAGCAGGAGCTACTTTCCAGGCAATCTGCAAGAGGGGATAGTTCCAAGGACCTATAAGCGATGCGACACCGAGTGGCTCGTGAACTATGCGGCTACTCACGTGCGCCAGACCAACATCAACTTTTCGTCCATGCTCTTTGGCACCAAGGGCCGCGAAATGTCTAAATGTCGATACGACATCTGCAACATCATATTGAGCTTCAACAAATCGTTTGCCTGTGTCATCACTCTCTTTGCGAGCAATAAGGTCGGCATCGCGCTCCAATAAATCGGCAATCGTTGAAACTAATTCACTGCGCTCCTTGAAACTCCATGATGTAAATACACCAGAGTCAAAAGAGCTGCGAGCAGCGCTGATTGCATCGTGCACATCGTCCTGCGTAGCTTGAGAAACAATGGCCACAACGCTTTGATCATGTGGACTATGGACATTATGAGTACCGTCATCAGATGCCGCTCTCCAAGCTCCATTGATGAAAAGGGTTGCAACCATAATGGCTTTAATCTAGTTGGCTCTTGCGCATTGCGACAAACTCGTCGAGTTCTTGGAGCATACGTGCATCCATCTCCGGAGCGACGTAATCCTCTAACTTCTTCTTGTATATCTCGCTGGCACGAGCTTTCGTATCCTTGCCACCTAATCGGGTCCAGCGCTCGAAATTATCGCTGTTGGTTAAAAATGGTCGGTAGAAGCAGTCTCGGAAGCGCTCCATAGTGTGGGCCGCTCCGAGGAAATGGCCCCCATGTCCAACTTCAAGATGAGCATCAAATGCCAAGGATTCAACCGTAAATTCAAGTGGAGTGAACTCAGTCATGAGTGATTGGAGGATTTCAATATCGAGAATGAACTTTTCATAACACGATACAAGTCCGCCTTCTAACCAACCTGCAGTGTGCATTACCCAGTTAGTGCCCGATAAAAATGTTGGCATCATCGTCATCATGGATTGGTATGCAGATTGCGCGTCAACTGTTTGTGAGGAGTTCAAGCCACCTCCGCCACGGAATGGAAGATTAAAACTACGTGCAATTTGGCCGGTACATAAAAGTCCAATTCCAGATTCAGGTGTACCAAACTGTGGTGATCCCGATTGCATATCGATGTTAGATAGAAAAGATCCAAAGACTATTGGACATCCAGGGTTAAGCGTCTGAGCAAGTGCGATCCCAGTTAATGCTTCGGCAATCTGTTGTGCCAGTGTCGCAGGAATCGTCACAGGACTCATGGCACCCATCAGTAAAAACGGTGTAACTACAACTGGCTGCCCCGCTAAAACATACTCACGAAGTGAGTCCAACATGCGATCATCCCAACGAAGTGGAGAGTTGCAGTTAATCAGAGAAATCAACGCGGGAGTTTCAACTATCGCTTCTCGGCCGCCGTGAATGATCTCTGCCATTTTGATGACATCTATTGCATTTTGGGCGGTAACTACATTGCCCATAAAAAACTTATCGGTCAACGTGGCCGCGGCATATGCCATATCTAAATGCCTTGAATCGAGCGATAGATCATTAGGTTCGCAAACGACTCCACCGACACTATCTAAAGCATCAAATGACTGCGCTAACTTGCAAAAATTTTTGTAGTCATTAAATGTCGCATCACGGCGAATATCGCCTTCACGCAGAAATGGCGGACCATACACGCCACCAAAGACCATCGAATTACCACCAATGTGGACATTGTTCTTAGGATTGCGAGCGCGCAAGTTAAACTCACTTGGCGCTAATGCGCACTGCTTTAAAATCCAGTCGGGATCAAATTTAACGTTGTCCCCCTCAACGCTTTGGCCAGCTTCACGCAGAAGATCTATCGCCCATGGTGACATGAACTCAATGCCAATCTCAGAGACGATTCGACGCCAACCAGCCGTAAGCGTCGCCATCGACTCTTGGCTCAAGATTTCATATCGAGGCATTCGATTTTCAAACATGAACTGCTCCTTCGTCTCTATTGACCATTGGACACGAACGAGAATACCCTTAGATAGTGGAACAGTGGTTCCATATTATGGAACACTATGGCAGCGGCGAAAGGTGGGGTGATGAGTGAATTAGTGAATGGGACTCAAGCCATTGATCGCGCTAGCGCCTTGCTAATTCACATTTTGGAATCCTCGACTCCTCCACTTTTATCTCAACTGGCTCGTACATTTGAAATTCCAAAAAGCACCACGTCGCGAATGCTCAGTGCTCTAGAGCGCCAAGGGCTTATTCGTCGAGACCAACAAGGAGCCTTTCTCGCCGGCGATGTCCTCACTCAATTTGCCCGCTCACAAAATCACGACTCGGTTTTGGTCGCTCGAGTGCATTCTGTTTTAGAGAAATTAGCAATGAGTACGGGAGAAACCGCAAACTTAGCCGTTGCAAGTAATGGCGAAATGAAGTTAATAGATCAAGTCGATGGTCATTATTTATTAGGCGCAACAAACTGGGTAGGAAGAGGTATTCCTTTTCACGCCTCGGCTCTCGGGAAAATTCTATTGGCATATGGCGCAGCAACGATTCCACTTGGCAAGCTTGAAAAACTTACGGCAAAGACAATTACATCTAGATCAAAGTTATTGGCCGAACTCGAGAACGTTCGCAAAAAAGGATATGCAATTATTATCGATGAACTAGAAGAGGGATTAGTTGCAGTAGCCGCACCCATTCGTGAAGATGATGGACGAGTTGTTGGAGCAATTTCAATCTCTGGTCCATCTCCACGATTAACGCTAAGAGATTTAGCCAAGATAGGCGAAGTAATTATCCAAGAGATCCACTCACTCCAGGCAAACCATGAAGGAAAGATAGGTGCAGCATGACTCATGACGACATCATCAAGGCGCTCTTTGACGAGACCTTAGTTGGCAATGCTCCTGCGGTTTTAGAGTTAACCAAAGCGGGAATCGCTGATGGTATGACTCCGAGCACAATTCTCTTTGATGCACTTATTCCAGCACTTGAAGAGGTGGGTGCTCGTTTTGAGCGGGGAGATTTTTTTGTTCCTGAGATGCTCATATCTGGAAAAGCGATGTCGGGAGCGCTCGCAGTTTTGCGACCCTTGTTAGCTGAAACAGGCGCTGAAACTGTAGGTACGTATTTAATGGGAACGGTTAAGGGCGATGTTCACGATATCGGTAAGAATTTAGTAAATATCATGCTCGAAGGTGCCGGCTTTAACGTTATTGACCTTGGCGTACAGGTTGCACCTGAAAAATTTGTCGCTGGAATTCTCGAACATAAGCCAGATATCGTTGGAATGTCTGCCTTTTTAACGACAACTATGCCAATGTTTAAAGTCAATATTCATGAAATTACAAAGGCTGGGCTTCGCGATCAAGTTATTGTCATGGTTGGTGGAGCTCCAGTTACTCAGGAATACGCCGATGTCGTTGGCGCCGATGGTTTTGCCGCCGATGCCTCGACTGCCGTACGTATTGCTAAGGATTTAATCTCTAAAAAGCGTGCTGCGGTTTCCGCATAAGAGAAAAATGCTAAAAAAACTTCTTCCCTTTGTTGAACATGCCTTGAAAGCGCCGCTTTGGGATTGCCGCATGTGTGGACAGTGCGTACTCCATTCAACAGGAATGACCTGTCCTATGACCTGTCCCAAAACATTGCGCAATGGCCCGTGTGGCGGGGTGCGCGAAAATGGTCACTGTGAAGTAATTCCAGAGATGCAGTGTATTTGGGTGAAGGCCTATGATCGCACTAACTCACTTCCATTGCCAAAGGTATGGAAGGAGCATTACAACGAACTTCGCCCGCCAGTAGATATGCAGTTGCAAGGAACCTCTTCGTGGGTCAATCTGATAACTAAGCGGGATCAACAAGTTCCACATGGTTGGTCGGTACAAGGCGGTGAACGCTAATGTCGGTGCTTCGCGAAAAATTAGAAAACACTAACGATCCTGTATTCACCGCTGAGTTTCCATCTGTCGATGGCGGAGGAATGGAAACCGTTAAAAGAAATGCAGCTCGCTTAGCGCCCTGGTTTGATGCCGTAAATGCAACCGATAATCCGGCTGCTCATGCACATACATCTAATACAACCACGGCTATTGCAATGAAGATGTATGGCCTAGAGCCAATTATGCAGATAGTTTGCCGCGATAAAAATCGTCTAGCAATTCAGTCAGACATGATGGGTGCATCGCTTCATGGAATTACAAATCTCTCACTTTTAACTGGCGATGATGTCACAGCCGGCGATGAGCCAGAGGCACGAAGAGTCTTTGATATTGATAGTGCTCAAGCGATAAATATCGCTCGGATATTGGGTGAAGGTAATTATCTCTCTGGAAGGGCAATCAAACCAGCTCCAGATTTCTATATTGGTGCCGTTGAAAATGCCGCAGCACCTCCATTTGACTATCGAATCCAACGAGCACTGAAAAAATACCGCGCAGGGGCTCGATTCTTGCAACTTCAAATCTGTTACCACCCTGATCGCCTTGAAGCCTTTTGCAAGGGCGTGGCAGAAGTTGCACCTGACCTCAAATTGATACCAACTGTGGTTTTGGTGAAGGGCGCCAAAGGTTTGGGCTTTATGAATGATAAGGTTCCCGGCATCGACGTTCCGGCCAGCTCTCTGGCACGAGTACGAAACGCCAGTGATCCCAGTGTTGAGGTCATGAAGTTAACTCTAGAGCTGGCCCTATACGCACTCACCCTCCCTGGAGTCCGTGGCCTTCACATCACAGATTTTCGTCACGATGATTCACTTGATAGCTTTATGAACGATTTAGGCCAAACACCGAAACGCCAAACACCGAATAGATAGGGGCGCACGATGCACACAGTTCTCTCTTCACCTGGTCAGACGGTAACGATCGGTCACGACCAACCTTTTTGCATTATTGGTGAACGCATCAACCCTACGGGTCGAAAGAAGTTTCAATTGCAGCTACGCGAAGGCGACCTTTCTGCTATTGAAAAGGATGTCGCCGATCAAATCGCAGGTGGCGCAAATGTTCTAGATGTGAATATGGGAGTCCCACTAACGGATGAACCTGCCCTTTTAACTAAGGCTATTACTTTGATTCAATCCATTACCGACGTGCCAATTTGTATCGACTCATCGATTATTGAGGCATTACAAGCAGGTCTCGAAACGTATCAAGGCAAAGCTCTTGTCAATAGTGTTACTGGCGAAGATGAGCGTATGGATTTAGTTCTACCGCTTATTAAAAAGCATGGCGCGGCCATTATCGCACTTCCAAATGATGAAACCGGAATCCCAGCAACAGCGGCAGAGCGTATCGTGATTACTGAAAAGATCATTCGCGCCGTTGAAAAACATGGAATTCCACTCGAGGATTTAGTTATCGATCCATTAGCAATGACTGTCGGCGCCGATCCCGAAGCGGTCAAAATTACTTTAGAAACTATCTACTTAATCCGTGAAAAATGGGGGCTTAATATGACCCTTGGCGCATCTAATATTTCTTTTGGCCTTCCATATCGCCATGCACTTAACGCAGCTTTCTTGCCCACGGCAATGTCACATGGTTTGACCTCTGCGGTCATGGACTCTCGCACTCCTTTAATCGTTGAATCGGTTCGCGCCGCGGACTTGCTGCTTGGCCTAGATCCATGGGGATCAAACTGGATAACACGATTTAGAGCGATGGAGGCTGCAAAAACTGCGGCTATTACTGAATAGGATGATTGAGAATTAGTAACAGCAAGGTCTACCCAGATCCATCACCTGTGCCCCATCACGACGGCACAGGTCGAGTAAAGCTCGCCTTTAGATCACTTGAAAAAGATAACTCCGTCGCATCGGAGAAAACTATTACTGTCCCAACAGGTGTGAGCGCTTTCGATGCCGCCTCCTGGAACGGTATTGCAATTGATTCAACGTGCGGTGGATATGGAACCTGCAAGAAGTGCCGCATTAAAATTACTAATGGTGATGTTGAACCCTCCAAGTTAGATTTTCGAGCATTCACGGAAACTGAAATTAAAGCGGGCTGGCGATTGGCTTGCCTAGTGCGCACAAGTAGCGATGTATCAATTGATGTTCCACCCTTAACAACTCGCCCAAAGGCTGCAACCGTTGGCGTCGGGCGCCAAGTCATTTTACGTCCCGCAGTGCAGAAACGTTACGTTGAATTAGAAGAGCCAACGTTACATGATCAGCGGACTGACATAGTGCGATTATTTGAAGCCATCGATGATATCGAGGGCACGGCATCCCTTGCGGCCATGCGCAATATTCCACGAGTTTTGCGCGAGTCTAATTTTAAAGTAACTGCAGTCTTTGTTGATCAAGCCTTCATTGATATTGAAGCTGGGGATACAACTGCCTTTCGTTATGGAATCGCATACGACTTAGGAACCACAACCGTTGTGGCAACTCTATTAGATTTAAATACCGGCACACCTTTGGCAGTTAAATCAATTCTTAATAAGCAGCAACCATTTGGTGCAGATGTAATTACGCGAATTAGTGCCACAATGCTAGATCCGGCTGCCCTTGAAAAACTATCTTCGCTCGCACAAGAGACGCTTAATCAACTTACTCAAGAGGTCTGCAAGGAGGCCGGAGTCGACCCACTGCATGTTTATGAAATTGCTATCGCCGGTAATGCAACTATGAACCAATTGCTCCTTGGAATTGACCCTGAACCTCTAGGGGTTGCGCCATTTATTATGGCGGCAGCTGATTTTCCCGATGTAGAGGCTAAAGATATTGGGATTGTTATCCATCCGCGCGCGAAAGCGATTATTTTGCCATCGTTAGGTGCATATGTTGGTGGAGATATTATCGCTGGCGCGCTTGCATCTGGAATGGATCGCGACAAGCGATTGCGATTATTTATCGATGTCGGAACTAACTGTGAAATCGTCCTTGGGGATGGTGAAAAGATTTTGGCAACAGCGGCCCCGGCTGGTCCAGCATTTGAGGCGGCAAGTATTAAATGCGGCGTCCGCGCCGCCTCAGGTGCGATTGAAACCATCAAAATTACCGACGGCCAACTAGTAATCGGCACAATTGATGATGCCCCTGCCATTGGAATCTGCGGCTCAGGTTTAGTCGATGCATGTGCCAGTTTGGTTGGCATTGGATTTCTCGATCACTCTGGACGCTTTGTCACCGATGATGTTGCTAAAGAGTTAGCGCCAACGTTGGCGGATCGATTGCTTATGCGCGAAGGTGAACGCGTTTTTGTTTTAACTTGGAGTAAAGAGGTAGGCGACTTAACTGATTGCGTGTTTTTAACGCAACGTGACGTACGTGAGCTTCAATTTGCTAAAGCGGCCATTGCAACAGGGTGGGCGTTACTTCTAGAAGAGTTTGGCGTGGAAGAGTCTGAGATTCAACAAGTACTTCTTGCCGGTTCTTTTGGCTCTTACCTCTCCCCCGCATCTGCAATTAAAATAGGTCTTGTACCCAAACTCTCCGTTATGCGCATTTTATCGGCGGGTAATGTTGCAGGAGAGGGTGCAAAAATGGTCTTGCTTTCTGCTCAAGAGCGACATGGAGCGGCTGCATTATTGGAAGAGATTACATATGTCGAACTCTCAGATCGCGCAGATTTTAACGATAAATTTGTAGATCGCTTAGCTTTCCCGGCATGAGTATTGGCATCGTAGCCTGCGGTGCACTGGCTACCCACATTGGTGAAATTGCTGGCGATGCCGACCTTGACGTAACTATTTACCCATTGCCACCGCTATTACACAATCATCCTGAAAAAATCGCGGCGGAAGTTGATGTACTTTTGTCCGAGATTAAAGATAAGCACTCGAAATGCGCCGTTGCTTATGCCGATTGTGGAACATATGGCGCACTCGACTCTGTAATCGCGCGCCACGGCGTGGCGCGATTAGGTGGGAATCATTGTTATGACATATTTGCAGGGGCCTCTGAAATTGAGAGATTAATGGCCCAAGATGCTGGAACCTATTTTCTCACCGACTTCCTTGTTAAATCTTTTCACCGAAGTGTGATTGTCGAGTTAGGCTTAGATAAATATCCTCATCTGCGAGATGATTATTTTCGTAACTATTCGCGCGTGGTTTGGTTAGCCCAAAGTCCAACTATAGAGTTAGAGCAAGCTGCAATCGATGCTGCCAATGAAATTGGATTACCACTTGAAAAACGAATAGTTGGATACAACGGTTTACGACAACAACTGGAAGTTCTAATTAGCCATTGATGTGATCTTCATGGCACGCACCACAGCAGGTGAAAGTAAAGAAGGATCTACATCATTTCGTAGCCGATCAATCATTGCTGGTGTCCAGAACTGAACTAAGTGATGAGCTATCTGCATATCCGGTGCGTTTTGGGCTGGAACATTTGCCGCAATTTGATTAGCCATCCGAATTATTGAATCTAATTGTGGGTCCCCACCGATATGAGTTTCCATCATCTCTCCTGGTCCCTGAAGACTTGGTGATATCTCGACGGCGGTAACTTTGTATTCTGGGCAATTTGTGGCCCAATCAGAGTAATCAGTCGTGATTACGTTCGCTCCACTTTCTGGGAAGTGGAAAGTTGTATACACAACACCTGCCGGTACCTCATCGGTGATTCGGGCTTTCATAATCGTCTCCCCTACTCGACTAGATAGTTTGACCCACGAACCATCACTTATTCCACGAAGTTGAGCATCGGATTCATGTAGATCCAAGATATCTTCACTGTGCCAAATATTGTTAGCTGTTCTCCTGGTTTGTGCACCAACGTTGTACTGACTTAGGACCCGCCCGGTTGTCAGCAAGAGCGGGAACCTCCGTGTTGCTTTTTCATCTGTTGGTACGTATGGAGTTTTCATGAATCGACCTTCACCACGTACGAATTTCTCTACGTGCATCATTGGTGTTCCTTCAGGATTGGATTCATTACATGGCCACTGGATACTTCCGAGTTCATCCAAGCGTGCAAAGGAGACGCCGGCAAAGGTTGGCGTCGTAGCTGCAATTTCATTCATGATTTCTGCGCCATTTGAATATGACATTGGATAGCCCATGGCCGTTGCTAATTCACACGTAACTTCAAACTCACTTTTACCAGTCTTAGATTTCATGACTGGTCGAACTCGGTTAATTCTGCGCTCGGCATTAGTAAATGTTCCGTCTTTTTCTAGAAATGAAGTACCTGGCAAAAAGACGTGAGCAAATTTCGAGGTTTCATTAAGAAATAAATCTTGCACTATGACCATATCCATAGCGCGCAAAGCCGCATGCACATGTGAAGTATTGGGATCAGATTGTGCGATGTCTTCTCCCTGAACATAGAGTCCACGATATTGACCAGCGAGGGCAGCATCAAACATATTTGGAATTCGCATTCCTGGTGTGGATTGAAGCTCAACGTTCCAAGCATCGTTAAATATCTTGCGTGTCTCGGGATTTGATATGTGTCGATATCCCGGTAATTCATGTGGAAATGAGCCCATATCGCAGGAGCCCTGAACATTGTTCTGCCCTCGGAGTGGATTTACTCCGACACCTTTGCGACCAATATTTCCAGTTGCCATTGCGAGATTTGCAATGCCCATGACCATTGTCGAACCTTGACTATGTTCGGTGACGCCGAGGCCGTAGTAGATTGAGCCATTTGTTGCGTTAGCAAATAAATGTGCCGCCGCTCGAATCTGCGCAGCAGGTACGCGGGAGAAAGCTTCTAAAGTTTCAGGAGAGTTTTCGGGCAGAGAGATAAAATCTTCCCATTCTCTAAATGGTTCGGCCTCACAGCGCTCTTCTACAAATTGGCGTTTGATCAAACCGTCGGTCGCTATAACATGTGCCAAAGCATTTATTACTGCGACATTTGTTCCTGGCATTAACTGCAGGTGATGTGAGGCGGTTACGCCAGGAGTTCGGACAAGTGGAATAGTCCGTGGGTCTATAACGATTAACTTAGCGCCTTTGCGAATAGCGCTCTTCATGCGCGAGGCAAAAACCGGGTGGGCCGACGTTGGGTTTGCGCCAATGAGCATAATGACATCACTATGTTCTACCGACTCGAAATCCTGAGTTCCAGCAGAAGTTCCAAAAGTCTGCCCCAAACCATAACCAGTCGGAGAATGGCACACACGTGCACAGGTATCTACATTGTTATTGCCGAATGCAGCTCGAACCATCTTTTGGACGACAAATACCTCTTCATTTGTACAGCGCGAAGAAGTTATTCCACCAATTGCATTAACTCCACTCTCACTTTGAATCCGCTTTAAACCATCGGCGGCAAATGAAATCGCCTCATCCCAAGAAACCTCTTTCCAGGGATCGGTAATCGCGTTTCGAATCATTGGCTTTGTAATTCGATCTGTATGCGTGGCATAACCATAGGCAAAACGACCCTTTACGCATGAGTGTCCCTCGTTAGCTCCGCCAGCTTTAAGTGGAACCATACGGACGACTTCATCTCCACGCATTTCGGCTTTAAAACTACAGCCAACTCCACAATAGGCACATGTTGTAATCACCGATGATGTTGGTGAACCGATAGTCAACAAAGTCTTTTCAGTTAAAGCTCCTGTTGGACAGGCCTGCACACACGCACCACATGAGACGCATTCACTTTCAATGAAGGATGTCCCTGAAGATGAAACTCGCGCTTCAAATCCACGGTTTTCAATCGTTAAGGCAAATGTTCCTTGCACTTCATCACAAGCGCGGACACAGCGGTTGCAGACGATGCACTCTGTGGAGTCAAATGTAAAGTATGGATTGCTCTCGTCTTTTTTTAATCCTAGATGTGTATCAACGCTGGCATATCGACTTGTTGTAATACCGATTTTCTTAGCTACTCCGTGAACTTCACACTCATCACCAGTGGCGCAATGTTCGGGATGATCTGACAGGTACAACTCCATTACGCCTTTGCGAATTCGATCAAGCTTTTCTGATTGAGTTGAAACTTTCATTCCCGCAGCTACTGGAGTTGTACAGGAGGATGGCGTGCCGTTGCGTCCATCAATTTGAATGACACAGAGCCGGCAGGAACCAAATGCCTTCAAACGGTCGGTGGAACAGAGTTTAGGTATATCGATTCCGGCCTCTAATGCCGCACGCATAATCGATGTATCGGCGGCCACTGTAATTGACCTGCCATCGATCTCCAGGCTGACCTGATCTAGTTTTTGACTAGCTGGAGTTCCAAAATCGGGCTCAAAAATCATGGTCATCTGCGCACTCCGTTGAAGTCGGCCGGGAAGTTAATCATCGCACTCTTAACCGGCAATGGGGTCAAACCACCCATAGCGCAGAGGGATCCATCGGTCATTACTTCACAGAGATCAAGAAGTAATTTCTTATTCTCATCTACCCTCACGCCTTTTATAATCAGGTCGATAGTTTCAGCCCCGCGAGTAGAGCCAATTCGACATGGTGTGCATTTGCCACAGGATTCAATGGCACAAAACTCCATCGCAAACTTAGCTTGCACGGCTAAATCAACGGTGTCATCAAAGACGACAATGCCACCATGCCCCAACATTCCACCGGCAGCAAGGAGTGATTCATAATCCATTGACGTTTCAAACTGCGCCGTTGAAAAATAAGCCCCGAGTGGACCGCCGATTTGAACTGCGCGAACTGGCCGACCAGTAAGAGTTCCACCTCCATATGTATTGACTAACTCAGCCAGGCTGATACCAAATTCGCACTCAACGATTCCACCTCGTGCAATATTGCCGGCTAATTGGAATACCTGGGTCCCCAGTGAACGACCGACGCCACGAGCTTTATATTCATCGGCCCCTTGAGCCATAATCATCGGAACCGTCGAGAGAGTCAAGACATTATTAATGACTGTCGGCTGACCAAAGAGTCCTTCTATTGCAGGAAGTGGGGGTTTTGCGCGTACAACTCCGCGCTTGCCTTCAATACTTTCCAGCATGGCAGTTTCTTCTCCACAGACATAGGAACCTGCCCCCACGCGAATCTGTATATCAAAAGAGTTTGTGGAATCCAAAACTCGATTCCCTAACCAACCACTCTTTCGTGCAATATCAATTGCTCTCTGCAGCATTGAAATCGCATATGGATACTCAGATCGAATATAGACAATGCCTTTGGTCGCACCAACTGCAATTGCAGCGATAGTCATACCCTCAATCAAGGTAAATGGGTCACCCTCAATTAACATACGGTCAGCGAAAGTTCCGCTATCACCCTCATCGGCGTTACAACAAATATATTTTTCTTCACTTATAGTCTGTGCCACTGTTCGCCATTTTATGCCGGCCGGAAAACCTGCTCCGCCGCGACCGCGAAGCCCTGACTCTGTAACTTCATCGATAATTGAAGCCTTTTCAAGCGTGAGCGCTTTACGCAAGCCAATCAAGCCGCCATGGGCACGATAGTCATCTAGAGAGAGTGGATCGATTATGCCGACTCGTGCAAAGGTGACTCGATCTTGCGAGGCTAACCACTCAATCTCATCACTCTTACCAAGTGACAAAGGATGCGCGCCGCCATGTAGAAAATCGGCATCAACGAGAGATTGCACATCTTTTGGATTAACTGGTCCATAGGCAATGCGCCCAGTTGGAAGTTCGACTTCGACGAGAGTTTCAAGCCATAGCGCTCCACGTGAACCATTTCGAACAATCTGGATATCTGGAAGTAATTGGGCAAATGCCGCAGCAACCCCATCGGCTCCAACTGAAATTGCCGCGCTGTCTCCTGGAATAAAGAGCCTCATTGACAGGCCCCTTCTATCTTTTCAAGCGTCGCACGCCCAATAATCTTTCCATCTACCATTGCCGCAGGTCCAAGGGCGCAGTTTCCAAAGCAGTAATTCACCCGAGTTTCCTCAGGAAATTTCGCTTTCACTTCGCGCTCTAAATTACGCGCTCCAACAGCTTGGCACGCTTCAGCTACGCAAATCGAGATCTCGTGCTGCGTTGGTGGCGTAGTCCGCAGATCATGGTAAAAAGTTAGAACACCATGTACGTCGGCCCTAGATTTATTAAGGAGTTGTGCAATGAGTTCTACGCATGCCTTATCAACGTAGCCAAACTCTCTCTGCATTAACTGCAGTGCCATGAGTACAGCTCCTTTTTCTTCACGCAGGGTCGCAAGAAGAGCTACTGCTCTCTCTTGTGACCACGGTGAATAATTCATTAGAACAAACCTACGACCTTTCCATCAACATAATCAATGCGCTCAGCAGCTGGAACTTTAGGAAGGCCTGGCATGGTCATTATTTCACCACAGATCATCACGATGAATTCGGCGCCGGCAGATAGTTTTACTTCGCGGATATTGAGTGAATGACCACTTGGCGCTCCGCGTAGCGCGGCATCGGTGCTAAATGAGTACTGAGTTTTTGCCACACAAATAGGGAAATGCCCATATCCGGAGGCCTCGAGCTCCTTTAACTTTAGACGTACCTTTGCATCGGCGGTAACTTCTTTTGCTCCGTAGATTTTTGTGGCAACGGCATTGATTTTCTCCCACAAATTCATCTCATCCTCATAGACGAAACTCATTTTATTTGGTTGTTCACATAGTTCCACAACTGCATGAGCTAATTCAGTGGCTCCTGCTCCACCATCTGCCCAGTGGGTAGCAAGAACAATTTTTACTCCCATAGCTTCTACGCGTGCACGGAGAAGTTCGATCTCTGCAGCGGTATCGCTCGTAAAGTTATTTATTGACACAACTAACGGCAAATTATAGACATTCTTAATATTGTGGATATGTCGCTCTAAATTAACTATTCCCGCCTCGAGCGCTCCTAGATTTTCTTGCGTGATGGTCTTCAAATCTGCACCACCGTGATATTTAATTGCACGAATGGTTGCTACTAGAACGCATGCCGATGGACGCAAACCTGACTTACGGCATTTAATATCAATAAATTTTTCAGCACCAAGATCTGCGCCAAAGCCCGCCTCCGTCACAACGTAGTCAGCTAATTTCATCGCTGAAGTCGTTGCAACAACCGAATTACAGCCATGAGCAATGTTGGCAAATGGTCCACCATGAATAAATGCAGGCGTGTTTTCTAAAGTTTGAACTAAATTAGGTTGGAAAGCATCTTTCAATATAACCGTCATTGCGCCTTGAGCATTGAGTTCGCTTGCAAGCACTGGAGTCTTATCTCGCTTATAGCCAACGACGATTTTCCCAATCTTCTCCTTTAAATCTTCGATCGATGTTGCAAGACAGAAGATGGCCATAATCTCCGAGGCCACAACAATGTCAAAACCATCACTGCGTGGGTAACCATTACCTACCCCACCAATGGATTGAATAATCTCGCGCAGAGCACGATCATTCATGTCGACAACTCGCTTCCACGTCACTCTACGAATATCGATTGCTAACTCATTGCCGTGGTGAATATGGTTATCGATGAGCGCGGCGAGCAAGTTGTTTGCCAGAGCAATGGCATTAAAATCACCGGTAAAGTGCAGGTTTATATCCTCCATTGGAACTACTTGGGCATATCCACCTCCAGCGGCGCCGCCCTTCATTCCAAAGACTGGACCAAGAGATGGCTCGCGCAATGCAATCATCGCATTCTTGCCAATATGGCGAAGTGCATCACCTAATCCAACCGTTGTAGTTGTCTTTCCTTCCCCTGCTGGAGTTGGACTAATCGCAGTTACCAAAATTAGTTTTGATCCGTTTCGCTCAGGGAGTGCAGTTAAATACTTTAAATTCACCTTCGCTTTATATTTTCCATAAGCCTCAAGATTTTCAACGTCAATCCCAAGAGATGCTCCAATCTCATTGATTGGTTTCATGGTTGCAGCTTGTGCAATTTCGATATCTGACATTTTTTATCCCTTAGCCTGACGTATGGCGCTTGTGAGCGCGGGTATAATTTGGTGTAAATCTCCGATGATTGCGTAATCGGCATAACGAAGTATCGGAGCCTCTGGATCGGTATTGATAACTACAATCGTCTTACTATTTTTCATTCCGGCAATATGCTGCATCGCTCCGGAAATTCCTGCAGCGATATAAAGATCTGGTGCGACTTTTGTACCAGTCTGCCCCACTTGTTCGGCATGTGGGCGCCAACCCGAACTGGTCACAACGCGAGAACAGCCCACGGTTCCACCTAGGAGTTCTGCCAACTCTTCTAAGCTACCGAAACCATCGGCTCCGCCAACTCCTCTTCCTCCGGAAACTATTACTTTTGCATCATTGAGAGTAATCCCACCTTTAGATTCTCCAGAATCACGACTCAAGATTCTTACAACGCAGTCTTCTGGCAGTAACGAAGGCTCGAACGGGACAACGGTTGCTGGCGCGCCTCCTGTTGCTTGTGCTTCAATAGAAAAACCAAGAATGCTAGCAACTAGTAAATCGGAGTGAACAAGTGCTGATTCAATAAGGTTGCCAGCCCATCGCGCACGGAGCACTTGATGTGGTGAGCCTAAAGTTATTTCAGAGCATTCAGCGGCCATTGGAATATCTAAAAAGGCCGATAGGTGCGCAAGTTGTTCATTTCCGCGTGGAGTGCCTGCAGCTAAAACCGCGGCGGGCTTTAGTTTTTCAACTAAATCCTTAAGCGCTCGGCCCGATGCCATCGGCGTGTAATCGGTAATGGCGCTATGTGTTGCTACATGCAATACCGTGGCACCATACTCGCCCACAATCGCAGCAAGGGCGCCGCCTTCACTTCCAATCGCAACGGCTTCAATATCATGTCCTAACTTTCGTGCAGCGGTGAGGGCGCGAAGTGATAAAGGATCGATTTCTCCACGATCATGATCTATAAGAACCAAAATCATTAAAAGGCTCCAATCTGCTTCAGGACTTCAACTAAGGCTGGAACGGCCTCTGTACCTTTACCTAATATTTCTGCCCCTTTATCTTTTGATGGCGCTAGGGCGAGTGTGAGCTTTTCAAGTTTTGGAGTTCGAGGTTCGGCCTTCTTCATATCTACAATTTTTTTACGTGCCTGCATACGTCCTGGCACTGATGGATATCGTGGAATATTTAGACCGTCGCGAACGGTCACAATTGCAGGTAATGGGGCCTCATAATGCTCACGTCCATTTGAAACAACGCGCTCACAGCCAACAACGCCATTTTCAATTTTCATGGACTTTACATTTGTAATAATTGGGCGGTTAAGGGCGTGCGCAACTCGAATGTGAATTTGGTATCCGGCGCTATCTGCCGACTCCGCACCAAAAATAATTAAATCAAACTTCGTCTCATCGGCATTAATCGCATCGACTAATGCAGCTGCCGTTCCCTGCGGATCCCACTCTTGTCCATCGGTTTCAATAAGAACGGCGCGGGTTGCACCAATTGCCAGCTGAGATCGAAGCTGTTCTTCGGCATCACTGGCCCCGAGAGTTAAAAGTGTTAGTGTGCCACCCATTTGCTCGACTAACTGCACACCTGCTTCGACGGCATTTTCTTCGTGGGGACTAATGCCAAAACCCAGATGCTTCGTTTCAATGTCTCTCGAATCTGGAGTTAGGATTAAAGTTCCGCCTGCCAATGGAACGCGTTTTAGGCAAACAAGTACATCCATTAGGCCATAATCCTTTCATTTGAAGGATCAAAGACCGATGTCGCACCTACTTCAGCAACTGAACATGGGTAGTGCTCACCTAAGTATTCAACGATGAACTTATTACCAACAACTGCAAGGTCAGTTGGTAGGTATGACATCAATATGTGTTTGCCAAGTGAAGGAGCAGATCCCGCACTTGTCACATATGAGCGACGGCCATGGGAATCCACAATCGGCGCTTTATCAAGAGTAAGAATTGGTTCGTTACCCATCATGTATCTTTTTTCACCAGTAGATGAGGTGTGATCATCAACAAATAGTGTGCAGAGCATTGCGATTGGTTTTTCGCTTCGGTGCTTAACATGCGCCGCTTTGCCGATAAATTCAGCTTCTTTTAGCTTAGGAGATTGCATCCCAGCTTCCACAACTGTGTACTCGGTCTCAAGTTCAGGGCCATACGCGCGGTAACACTTTTCTAACCGCCCAGTAGTGCCATAAACACCAATACCCACTGGAATCATCTCGTGCTTCTTACCGCTTTCCCACAACATTTCCCACAATTTTGCGCCCTGTTCGATTGGAATGTAGAACTCCCAGCCAAGATCGCCAACGTATGAGATGCGAGAGGCGAGAACGCGAAGTGGTCCAACCTCAATAACTTTGCAGGTGCTGAACTTAAATGCATCTTTACCCATGTCGCTCTTTGTTATCGCTTGAATTATTTCGCGTGCTTTAGGTCCCCAGACACCGATAGTTGTGTATGAAGATGTTAGGTCAAAAATTTGTGCCGAACCGTCGGCCGGTAACAAGTCGCCAAACCACTTCTTATCTGCCATTCCATGAGCACCACCTGTCACAACTCGGAAGTGATTGATATCAAGACGCATAATTGTTAAATCTGATTTGAACCCTCCATTAGGTCCAAGAACTGGTGTGTAAACAACTCGGCCAATGGCCACATCCATCTGTCGCAATGCAGCTTTTTGTACCACCGCTAGCGCACTTGGCCCAGTTACATCAAAAATGGTAAAGGCTGAAAGGTCAACAATTCCTGCAGTTTCGCGCATTTGTAAGTGCTCAGCATTAATAATTGGCGACCACCATCGCGACTCCCACTCGGAGGTACGTGGCATTACTTTCTCACCAAATTTTTCAACGAGATTCTTATTCGATTCATACCAGAATGGACGCTCCCAGCCAGCAGTTTCATAGAAGACTGCGCCAAGCTCTTTCTCTGCCGCATAAAACGGTGAGAGGCGAACATTTCGATTTGACGCATACTGCTCAAGTGGATGAACTATTCCGTACGTTTTATTGAAGCTCTCATCAACTCGAGCCTTAATATGGAACTCAGCTTTTTGGTGATCATGAAAACGTGCGATATTTGATGAGTGCAGATCGATCTCTGAATCACCAAGAATCATCCACTCGGCCACTGATTTTGAAGTTCCAGGTCCTTCTTTAATCCATACTGCCGCAACAGACCATAGACCTTTAACTTCCGGAGTTTCACCGAGGATTGGCATTCCATCTGGCGTGTAAGAAAGGATTCCATTGATTGCATACTTTTCGCGCACGTTCTCATCGCCGACTATTGATGGCATTAATTCATAGGCATGTTCATCTTGAATATCAAAGTCAGCTTGAGTGAAGGCAAACTCTGTTGGTGAAAGTGCTGCCGTTGCATTTGATGGTAAATCCTCTGGAGTGTAAAGAATTGGTCGGTGAGCATAAGATCCAATCTCAAGACCTGTTCCATGTTGGCGCTCGTACATAAAGACATCCATGTCTCGCACAATTGGCCACTCGATATCGCCTTTAGCATCCTTAAAAAATGGAACTGGCCCAATGTCCTTCATTTGGTGCACGGCTGGCGTTAAGGGGATGTGTGCACCCGCCATCGCTGCAAGTTTGGGCGACCAGCAACCAGTTGCAATAACAACATACTCTGCCGCGATTGTGCCTTGATCTGTAATAACACCAGTGACATGTCCATTCTCAACAGAAATATCTAGAACTTCAATATTGGCAAAAGATTGTGCAGCACCGCTTTCGATTGCGTGTTCGCGCATCAAAGTTCCGGTGCGAAGTGAATCAACTACACCTACAGTTGGCTGATAGTAGCCACCCAAAATCACGCTCTCATCTATGTATGGAACAAGGGTTTTGACTTGTTCAGGCGTAAGGATTTGACCACCATCAATTCCCCACGATTTTGCTGAAGTAATACGGCGTGCAAGCTCTTGCATTCGCTCTGGAGTGCGAGCTACTTCAATGCCGCCGGTTTCAGTAAATGTTCCCCACTCTTTATATTGGCGCATACTCTCGGCAGTTATCGCCGTCATCTCTTTTGAATGATCGACAGGAAAAATAAAGTTAGAGGCATGCCCTGTTGAGCCACCAGGGTTTGGCAGTGGACCCTTATCGATCTGAACTATATTTTCCCAACCTAATTTTGCTAAGTGATAGACCATTCCGTTGCCGACAATACCTGCGCCAATTACAACGCACTTTGCTTTTTCAGGTAACTTGCTCATATCACTTATCCTCGGTTCTTTTTAGTGGTGGGTTATAAAGATTTACGGATTGATGCTTCAAAACCTTCGACGTGGCTGCGCATTGCTTTACCGGCAGCAATCGAATCACTCTTTGAGATTGCCTCAAGCAAAGCACTGTGCTCAATAATCGCTTCAGCTAAACCTGTGACTCGATCAAGGGCTAAGAACCAGATTCGCAGGGCATGTGCGTAGTAATTATCTAATGCAGTGGCTAAAAATTCGTTGTGTGCACATTGATAGATGTGATGATGAATGCGCTGATCTAGACCGATTAAAGTTGCCATATTTACATCGCCTTTAATGGCCTTTATTTCGGCGATGAGAGCAGTAGTAACTGCATGATCAGCTAACGTAGATCGCTCGGCCGCGAGTTCAGCGGCTTTAATTTCAAGGAGCGCGCGGATTTCAGAGAGCGCTGAGAGATTTTGCACATCAACCGTGGAGACAAACATTCCCCGACGAGGATAGACCTCCACCAACTTTTCATTGGCTAAAGATCGAAGGGCTTCACGAATCGGCGTACGACCGAAGCCGAGTTTTGCCATTAATTCACTCTCACTGAGAAGCGATCCTGGAAGTAATTCCAGCGTGATGATCATTGAGCGTATTTGGCTATAGGCCTCCGCTGAAAGTGAGCTACTCCCTCTCGAGAGGATGTGTATAGCCTGACCCATAGAGTTGATGATATATCAGTACGATGCCGATTGATACACCAGCGAGAACTATCCGAGGTAGTACTTCTGAAATAACCAGGCTGAGGCGGTGAAACCTACGCCCAAGATCAAGGTACGGTAGACAAAGACAGGCATGCGTGCAGCCCACCGACCACCGATCGTGCCACCAATACTTGAGCCTAGTACGAGGGCAAGAACGACCGGCCAGACGGCCCGACCACTAAAGATATAGATGAGGTTGGAGATGAGTGAGGTCCACCCAACGATGAGGTTCTTTGCGGTATTTAAGCTTTTGGGATTGCGCCGAATATCTCGAGCAAGGACGGCGATAACCATGACACCTTGACCGGGCCCAAAGTATCCGCAATATAGCCCACTTCCAAAAATTCCAATTTTTTCTACTTGCTCGTGCCGTGCTCCTCTATCGGGTTTGGCCTTAATTAAAAAGGAGAGGCTTGCAAAAAGAAGGAGAAAGGGCACCATCTTTTCAAATACGCCTGGTGGGACCGCCAATAGAGCCACGGCTCCGATAGTTGAACCGGTAATTGAGATGAGGATTAACGTCTTGTATTGCCGAAAGTAGGCACGCATTTGATGTCGCACGGCAATGAGTGCAAAGAAATTTGCTGGAGTAACCCCAAGAGCGTTCGAAATTGCCGCGCTCACAGGTGACATTCCAGTTGCAAGCAAAACAGGATATGAGATAACCGATGCTCCGCCTGCCATTCCATTTATTCCGCCGACTAAAATACCGACTGCGAATATTAGGAAGTATTCAAGCATGGCTTAACCATACAATGGGGAAATGGATAATGGGGTAGAAATTAGATTCTTTGCCGCCGCTCGTGCTGCCGCGGGCGTCGATCAGATCTTTTGTCCCAGCGCGCAATTTCAAGAGATTATCGGAGAGCTCTGTCGAACTCAACCCGCTCTGGCCCATGTTATTGAGCAGTGTAGTTTTTTACTTGACTCAGTTGCTGTGCATGATCAAAATTTTGTTGTACATGACGGAAGCGTTATTGATGTGCTTCCACGCTTCGCCGGTGGCTAGCTAAGCCGTATTGACCCACTCGTCGGTTCCATCGGAAAAGCGTTGATGCTTCCAAATAGGTAATTTAGCTTTAATCTCATCGACTATGGCCGAGCAGGTTTCAAAAGCCGCTTCTCTGTGTTCGGCCGAAACTGCAACGGCAAAGGCGGTTTCTCCAATTGCTATCTCACCGTATCTATGTGAAAGCGCTACTTTTATTACATCGCGCTGCGTAAGTAATGCATCTGTAATTAGCGCGATTTGATCGTTGGCAGTTGGATGAATCTCATAGGTCAACGTTAAAACCTCCCTGCCTCCATCATGATTTCGCACATCTCCACTGAAAACCACAACTGCGCCAGCGCGTTTATCTCTAACCAGTTCGGCAAGCTCCTCAACCTCAATAATTTGCGTCGTAACATCTGCGCGCATTACCTCTGACATCAGTGGTCCCTACCATCGAGTTGATCCAATATATGTCCTGCTAGCCGCTCAATTATTACTAAGCCATCACGTACCGCACCTGGTGAACCTGGCAGATTAATTATTAATGACGTGCCATTAGTTCCAGTTAAACCCCGTGTTAAATCAGATGTCGGTACTTTTTCTCTAGAATATGCCCGCATAGCTTCAGAAAAACCTGGAATAGATTTCTCAATGAATACCGCAGTGGCCTCTGGGGTGACATCAGTTGGTGAAACTCCTGTGCCACCTGTCGTAACTATTAAACGAATTTTTTTGGCCAGTGCTTCCAAAATCTGCGCTGAGATTGCTTCGACATCATCGGCCACTATGACTGGTTTACTTACTTCATATCCCAGCGTGATTAATCCATATCGAAGCACTTCACCACTTACATCGTCATAGAGACCTTGGGACGCTCGGTTACTAGCTGTAATGACGCATGCACTTCGCTTATTCACGAGCGTGTCCAGTCACCATTCTTACCGCCTGACTTTGAATCTACCTGTATATCGGTAATGCTTGCATGTGGATCCAACGCTTTCACCATATCGATTATGGTTAAAGCAGCAACGCTTACCGCAGTTAACGCCTCCATCTCGACCCCTGTGCGATCCGAAGTAATTACTTGTCCTTTAATAGCAACTCCAGAATCAATGATGGCTAAATCAATATTTATTTTATTGATTGCAATTGGATGTGTGAGTGGAATCAATTCACTTGTTTTCTTTGCGGCCATAATTCCCGCTATGCGAGCCGTCGTAAGTACATCACCTTTAGGTGTTGCACCATCTCGTAAGAGTGCCACTACATGTGCGGATAGATTAACTGTGGCGGATGTGTATGCAGTCCGAACTGTAATTTCGCGGCCGGTAACATCGACCATATTGGCCTCTCCAGCCTTATTTAAATGTGTTAGACCATCGCTCATATAGTTAACTCTATTTCCTCAAGGCAGCGATAGCCAACGGACAGGATCTCCTGCAGGTGTTAACTCTTTTGTGACCACGGCAAATCCAGTTGCATGCGCTAAACCACGCAACATCGCAGATCCTAAATACTGGCCGACTTCAAACTGGCCATCGACAATATTCCCGATTATCACACGCGTGGAATCTTTAGGTGCAGTTAATTCATTCCTACTTAAAATGGTTGGGAGCTGTTTGGGAGTTCGACCGAGCATTGATTCAATTACTGGAGCACCGAGTGACATCAAAGCCACTATGGCTGATTGAGGATTCCCGGGTAGTCCCAATAGTGCAGTCTTATTAATGCGGGCTAACAACATTGGATGGCCTGGGCGTACTGCCACGGTATCTACAAGTATCTGCGCCTGCAGCTGGTGCAAAGCTTCATGAAGAAAATCGCGTGGGCCTTGGGCGGTGCCCCCAGTCGTAATGACGATGTCGGCATGTGCGCATGCTTGATTGAGGGCTTGGACTACGTGCGATATTTCATCAGAAATAAAGTTGGTGCTAATGACCTCGCAGCCCATTTTCTCCAACCAACCTGGTAACTGGGGACCCAATGCATCTCGTACTAATCCATCACTTGGTATTCCCGATAATTGAATTTCATCTCCAAATAGAAGAAGTGCAACGTGCGGCCGCCTAGTCACATGAATCTCATCTAAACCAGCTGCCGACAGCAGACCAATAGTTCCAGGATTTAATTCGGATCCTGCAAAAGCAATCAATTCTCCAGACTTGCATTCATGAGCTGCAGGGCGAATATCCTGATTTTCAGATACTTCACCTTCAAGAACATCTCCATCTACTTGTGCAACTTCCCACCTAATGACTCCGAATGTGCCAGTTGGAATCACTGCGCCAGTAGCAATACCAACTGCACAACCGTATGGCAGCTCATCCTTCATGGGAAGGCCAGCTTTTATCTCGCCGATGATTTTCCATGGACCGCGTCCTGCAACCGCATATCCGTCCATTGCCGATGTTGCATACGTTGGTAAATCGCAGAGCGCATGTACGTCTCTCGAAAGAGTTCTGGCAAGACCATGACGAACTTCCATTAACTCATCACTTAATGCCCCAAAAGAATCGGCAGCGATTATGCGGGCGGCATCCCAGCTGCCTTCAATAAGTGCGCTCATAACTGCACATCATCCTGGATGTGTTTAGCAGTAGCAATTGCACGCTCAAGATCTTCTGGAGTATCAATATCAATGAGCGCTTGTGCAACCTCTTTACTCATTGCAATTTCACGGATTTGAAGATATGAAAGCATCCTTTGCATTGATTGCCCATCGGCATTGCCCATCAGCGATAGTGCTCGCTCCACTGCTTCGACACGATAAATAGCGGCGAGTGATTGCTTAAATCCTTCTGCATCAACATACATAACGGCATCATCATGCGGCTTCATTGAGTCCATAAGATGTAGTGTGCGAGATACCGCAAAGGGCATATCCGTTGCAATTAGAACAACGATCTCGCTCGTGCAGATTTCAAGACCGGCTTTAAATCCAGCAACTGGTCCACCACCGATGGGGTTTTCTTGCACGGTTCTATAAAGTGAAGTGCGAATCATTGGATCTGGCCCAACAATTACTGTTTCGAACTCAGATGGAATCGATGCAAGAATTCGTTCAATTAAACTTATTCCGCCGATTATTGCTTGCGATTTATCGGAGCCGAAACGTTTGCTTGTGCCTCCCGTTAAGATTATGACGCTCGCGCTATTAGATTGCATGTGACTAGGATACCGACTATGGCTTTTGGACGTGGTGAGGCTAACGCCCTTGGTTGGCGCGATATTGTTGAAATCGAGCAAGAAGAACACATTGGTCACGCCTTTCCGAAAACAAGTACGCCGCTGCTTCTCATGCACCACCTATCTGATTTGCATGTATGTGATGCACAATCACCAACGCGTCCTGAATATTTAGATCGTTGGGCCGATCCCGATAGTCCAATCCGCGAAAAAGTTGGAACCATCGGAACATATCGTCCACATTCAATGTTATCCCCACATGTCGTGGAGGCCATGGTTCAATCGCTCAATGCAATTACATCAGGTCCACTCTCGGGCCATGCGATAGATGCTGCAATCATCACTGGCGACACAACTGATAACGCGCAGTTAAATGAAGTAAGTTGGTATTTAGCGCTTTTAGATGGTTTAGATTTTAGGCCAGACTCTGGAAATTACGAAAGTTACGAAGGCGTCATTGATGAGGGTGTTGAGAATTACGATCTTCGATATTGGCATCCTCATGGGACTCCCCCTGGAAAAGAAGATGATGATGCTCGGGCTAAGTATGGCTTCCCCCTCATCCCTAATCTATTGAACTCCTGTCGGAGACCTTTCAAAGCTACTGGGTTAAAATTTCCTTGGTTTGCAGTGCACGGAAATCACGATGCTCTTTTGCAAGGCACTGTTGCACCAGCACCGGCAATAAATAAAGAGATGATCGGTAACAAGCGATACATTGGCTTACCTTCGGATGTGACTCTTGCCGATGTACTTACAAGTTTTCAAGAAATTGGTCCCGCCAGTTATCCTGATGCATTTGATGCTCCATTTGTTGAGGTGACTGCAGACATCGAAAGACGAGCAGTTGAGCGCGGTGAATTTGCAGCAATGCATTTGGCTTCACCAGGTTTGCCTGTAGGTCATGGATTCACGGAGGAAAATGTTGATAAGAAACACATGTATTACTCAACTGAGATCGGTAAAGTAAAACTAATAGTTATTGACAGTGTTAATCACTTTGGAGGTTGGCAAGGCTCGCTAGATGTCGAACAGTTTGAGTGGTTGGAGCGTGAGGTTTCTTGCGCAGATAGGCCCGTGGTACTTGCCTCCCATCATCCATTGAGCAAGATGTTTAATAGTTATGCACCGGTTGGTAAGCGAATATGTGTTGAAGAGATTCAGGAGATGCTACTGAAATATCCTGGCATTATCGCCTGGTTTGCCGGTCACGAACATCGCCACCACATACAGTGGGTTGGACCCGAAGAAGAGGTGCGTGGTTTCTGGCAGATAGAAACAGCCTCACATGCTGATTGGCCACAACAATCACGCACAATTGAAATTGTTCAGGATGAGTTTGGAGATATTTATTGTGGACTAACCGTTATCGATCATTTAGGTGGGGCTCATTACGGTAATGCAACTGACCCAGTTGAGATAGCGGCACTTTCAAGAGCACTCAGTGCGAACATTTGGCAGAAAAGAGCGGAATTAGGCGCAACCCACGACGTTAATTGGTGGTGCGGGCGGCCAACTGATCGCAATGTTGTTTTAAAAATTAGAAAGCGTTAACTTAAGCGACTTGTTGATTTCTCAATCACCTGTGTCGAGCGCAAAATAATCAAAATAATTAAAGTTAAGCCGCCACCTGCAACCTGAAAACCAAGGCCAACTGCGACTCCAACGGCAGCAGTTGAAAAAACAGTGGCTGCAGTTGTCACACCTTGAATTCCTGCTGAACGTTTATCGGTGAAAATTAAGCCTGCACCTAGAAAACCTATGCCCGTGATGATGGCATGAAGAGCCCGAGTTGGGTCGCCAAAATTTGATGCGGCACCAATTATCGCACCTATTGCAACAATTGCCGCTGAAGCAGAACCAACAAGCGCCATAGTTCGCGGGCCTGCCGATTTGCCTGCGCGGTCACGCTCCCATCCAATGAGTGAACCTAAGAATGCTGCAATTGAAGCATTGATGATCACAGAGAGTTGTTGCCATATATCAATAGAGTGAAGGTCGATCATTGACTCAGGGTAGTGGTTTTCGAGCAGTTGAGCCATGCTTCGGCCATATAGAATTGCGCTATGAGCCAATATCAAATCATGCGGTGGCGAGAAATCCCTTCAATGGTAATAGCTCGTGAGGGCGAAACAACAATCAAAGTGATGCTAGCTTCACGTTTTCAAGAGGCTATTGATGAAGCTGCCATGCGCCTTGGCGAAGTCGATGCCGATGCATACACCGCCGGTTGGAATCGGGATCCATGGGTTGAGGCGGTTGAGACCCCCGATATTTTGGCGGCCAAGATTGCAACTGAGTTAGAGAGTGAATTGAGTGAAGAAAAATTAGAGGATCTACTAAAGGTTATGGGAGATAAATAATGTCAGCTATCTACGAAGCACTCGCACAAGCAACGCTTGCATCCGATGGCGCAATGGGAACAATGTTGCAAGATCGTGGATTAACCGACGGTGGCGCTCCTGAATTATGGAACGTCGAAAAACCAGCTGAAATCGAAGCTGTGTTAGAGGCTTATGCAGCAGCAGGTGCGCGTTTTATCACGACGAATACTTTCGGCGGAACTCATGGCCGCCTTGCGATGCACGGTCTTGAAGATCGTGTCTTTGAACTCAATAAGGCAGGCGCAGAAATTGCACGCACAGTGGCCGATCGTCATCCTGGTTGTTTTGTCATGGGCGACATAGGGCCATCTGGGGATTTGATGGAACCTATGGGCACAATGACCCTTGAGAGTGGCCAGAGTTTATTTGCCGAACAGATTCGTGGCTTAGTTGCCGGTGGTGTCGATGCAATCCTTATTGAAACAATGTCTGATCTAGGTGAAGTCGAAGCCGCGGTAAATGCGGCTAAAGAAGTTGCACCTGGTATGCCAATTATTGCAACTATGAGCTTTGATACAAATCTTCGTACAATGATGGGAGTAAAGCCAGGAATGGCGGTTACCCACTTAGCAGCGTTAGGTGTACGCATTATTGGCGCAAACTGCGGACGAGGTACTGATGAGATGCAAGTTATTGCGCAAGAAATGGTTAATGCTCACCCTGATGGAACCTTTATCATTATGCAATCAAATGCGGGCTTACCTAAACTTCAAGGTGATGAGTTTATTTATGATGGAACCCCTGAAGAGATGGCAAAGTATGCAGCCAAGATGAAAGCTATGGGTGTCAATATTGTTGGCTCTTGCTGTGGCTCATCACCTGCACATACGGCAGCAATTGCTGCCGCACTTGCATAAATGAAGAGCAAAATCCTTGTTATTGGTATCGATGGCCTAAACCTAGCTAGCGCCCTCGAAAGTTCGCCAACAATCGCTGACTTAAAAAAATCGGCTTTTTTTACCGAGTTAACGATGCAAGTACCAACGTGGTCAGGACCGAGTTGGTCAACACTCTTAACAGGTTCAACACATGAACAGCATGGTGTGCGAGACAACTCCTTTAGTGGGCATCGATTGCTGCATCGCCCAGACCTTCTCTCCCTCGCCTACTATCAAGATCAAAGCACAACAACTTTCGCCGCAGCTGGATGGCCGCCATTAGTTGATCCATCCGGACATGGCCCCGTTATTCACGAACGAAGAGAACAGCAAAAGGCATACCGTCATCGGGTAATAATTAGAGATGGTGAAAGATACGGTTACACCGTTATCGACTCCGAAATTCACTCTGCGGCGATGTACGCCATTGAAAACCATGGTCCAGATGTTTCATTTGTATATTTCTGTAGTGCTGATGAGACGGCCCACGTCTTTGGCTCAGTCGGTGGTGAATACAGAGCAGCGATTGCGCGAATTGATATATATGTGGAGAATTTACTTACGGCTGTGCGTTCCCGAGCGAGTGCGGGTGAACCGTGGCTGGTGGTTATCACTACTGATCATGGTCATCTAGATCGAGGTGGGCACGGTGGGGATACGCCACAAGAGAGAGCATCTTTTGTAATCGCTGCTGGAATTGGTCGATCAAATCCAGAATGGCCACAAGAAATCGAACCGCATGAATTAACGCCGTTATTGCTAGCAGAAAGGGCCTAACAGAGATGAACTTTAATAAAGTTATTCTTTACTACGGTTTTGCACCAATTGCTGATCCTGATGCCGTAAAGCTATGGCAAAAAACTCTATGCGAATCTCTCAACATAAAGGGGCGCATCCTCATCTCGCCTCACGGTATTAACGGCACATTAGGTGGCGCCATGGATGACATAAAGAAGTACATCAAGAACACACGCCAGTACCCGGGATTTAAAAAAATCGATTTTAAATGGTCAGAGGGTACTGGCCAAGACTTTCCGAAGTTGAAGGTAAAGGTTAAAAATGAACTCGTTGCGTTTGGCAACCCTGGCGAAATTAAAGTCGATGAGAATGGCGTAATCGGCGGTGGCGTGCATTTGCGACCTGAAGAGGTAAATAAGTTAGTAGAAGAGCGTGGCGATGATGTATTTTTCTTCGACGGCCGAAATGCTTTTGAAGCCAAAATTGGAAAATTTAAGAATGCCGTTATACCGGATGTCACGACCTCCCATGATTTTGTGAAGGAGATTGAAAGTGGCAAGTACGACCACATGAAAGATAAACCAGTCATTACTTACTGCACAGGTGGTATTCGATGTGAAATTCTCTCAGTAGTAATGAAAAACCGTGGATTTAAAGAGGTCTATCAAGTCAAAGGTGGCATTGTTCGCTACGGTAATACTTTTGGCGATGACGGACTTTGGGAGGGCTCGCTCTATACATTTGATGACCGCTTAACAATTGATTTCAGCGATCATACAAAGTTAATTGGCCAATGTGCACACTGTAATGGAGCTACAAAGGAGTTCAGAAACTGCCAAAAGGCGGAGTGCCATCAATTAGTTTTACTGTGCGATGCCTGCTATGAATCTCATGTAGATCGTCCCTGCAAGCATGATCGTGAAATTAAGCGCAACCGCGAACTAATCGGTTAGCTAGCTTTTTTCGCCTCTCTCCAATGGTAGAGATACAGTGGCGCGGCAATAGCTACTGTAGTAAATGATTTAAACATGCCTTTAATTGCCTGGCGCTGATTGTTGGCCTCTTGAGTAGCTAATGCAGGAGCGCTTGGTTTAGGGGTTGAATATAAATCAACATAACCCGGATCGGGAAAAATCGCATTCATGGCGCCATTGATAAATGCCACAGTTGAAAATAGAACCACAAGTAGAGTTATTAGACAGACTGCATAGAGATAGAGCGAGCGCCAATCAACACCTGGATGCGGTTTAACAGGAACTGGTTCGGCAACTTTCTTTGCAACTGCCTTCTTAATCGTGGCCACGATTGCTCCTTAGTCTTTAATTAGTGCATTGACGTTATCTTAGATTAACCCTCTAGTTCATCGGGAGTAAAGAGAGAAGCAATAGTGAACTCCTCAGCCATTAGAGCGTGTCGGCTAAAGCAAACCGAACTCGGCCGCTTTTGCTACTAACTCCTCACGCACACGCGGGTGCGCAGCTTTATGAATTATGTTTATAGCTTGATCGTTTTGTGAGTGCCCAAAACAGGCCGCTACTCCTTGCTCGGTGACTACAAATGAATGTTGGAAATGCGTGATATTACTCTGCAGTCGCGGCACAATCGTAGAAACATCGGCCTTTGGATGCCATGAAGGTAGCGCGACGAAGGACTGGCCACCCCGACTATGAAGTGCACCAACAATGAAATCCGTTGAACCGCCAAAACCACTGTAAATCTTTCCCCGTACATGGCTGGCATTGGCTTGATCAAATAAATCTACTTCGAGGGCACTGTTGATCGATGTCATTTTCGCTTGTCGGGCGATTTGAGATGGGTCATTAGTGCGCTCCGTCCGAAGCATTCGTACTTTTTTATTCAAATCAAGCCATTGATACAACTCGCTAGTCCCAAAGACGAAAGAGGCAGTAATAAGAATCTCCTCATCGAGTACGCCCGCGCGACTTAATTCAAGAACCCCATCGGAAAACATCTCCGTCCAGATTCGCAAACCTTTGCGCTCTTTTAGCGCCATTAGAACCGCATCTGGTATGCCCCCAATCCCAAGCTGCAACGTAGCATTGTCCTCAATTAAGCTAGCGATGCGACTTCCGATTTGGGTTTGTATATCTGTGATTGGCACGGCGGGTTTTTCCTGCAACGGTTCATCAACTTCTACAAGATAGTCGATTTCGCTATCGTAAATCTGTGCATCACCATAGGTATATGGCATCTGCTTATTGGATTGGGCAATGACAACTCCCCCATGAGCGCGTGCCGTTTCAATCGAACGTGGCAGAATATTGACTTCGGTTCCGAGGCTGACAGTATCGAAGCGTTGTTGGGATGTATGTAGGAAAACAACGTCAGGGCGATAAAAGTTTCGAATCAAAACTGGAAGTAATGAGAGACGAGATGGAATGTAATCTAACCGTTCGTGGTTTCGCATAGCTGGACCTACGAATGCAGTTTCAAATCTAATGCCCTCCCGATCTGGAATATCACCATGGGCGTTGAGCATATGTAGCTTGAACTCGGGAATCACCTCATCGGCAATTTTCAAAAGCGTCCGGGGGGCCGAAAAATTACCTGAAGCAATAATGCGAGGATTGCTAGGCAAATTGGCGAGAATAGATTTAAGCTGTTCTGGATTAACTACTCTCATGCCATCATTCTAGGCCTAGAGACTGCTACTACCGTGGTGAAGTAAGCAACAAAGTTGCAGCAAGAAAGAGAATTCCCACCGCTGAGAAGGCAGTCAAAGCACGACGAACTCTAGGCCTGGCCAATGTTGTGCTCGCTCTCCCAATGGCGCTAATTAAAAATGTGTACCATGAGGCCGAAACTGCCGCTTGAACGATAGAAAGAATGAAAATTCCCCGCCCTAAATTGAAATCTGCTGGAACAAATGCCGGAATAAAGGCGACTGCAAAAACTGCCGCTTTTACATTTGTTAGATTCGTTATAAGACCAAGTCGAAATGCTGGCCCTAGTCCAGTCTTAGCACTTCCTTCATAATCGAATTTTCCAAACTCTTGTCTCAATGACCACAATGTTTGTAGCGCTAGTAAAGTTAGAAATGCAACTCCTGCATACTTTAGAGCCGTATAGGCAGCGTGAGATCTGGCAAAGATCTGTGATAGTCCAATTGCTGAAGCGCCACCCCAAAATATAAGTGCACTACTCGTACCGATAAGTGTCATATACGCAGTCTTAGTCCCACCGACTATTGCTTGGCGCAAAATCATTGCCACGGTTTGACCTGGAACTAAGGCCAATAAAAAAGCAGTTGCTATGAAGGCCAGAAGGACCTTCACTAGTGAAACCATACGTAGCCCCGAAGGGATTCGAACCCTCGTAGCTGACTTGAGAAGCCAGAGTCCTAGGCCGCTAGACGACGGGGCCGTGCCTGTTGTAAATCTTTTTTAACTAGGACAAAACATATTCAGTTGTAGAGCGTAGTGCGCTGGGGTACCAGGACTCGAACCTAGACTTACTGAACCAGAATCAGCAGGGCTGCCAATTACCCCATACCCCAATACTTCAAGCGAGAAGAATACCGTATTGATTAGAGAGTCAGCGCCGCCGAAATTCGAGCCAAAGAGGCCTCTTTGCCCAGCAACTCCATGGATTCAAAGAGTGGCGGAGAAATCGAACTTCCAGTTGTAGCAATACGGACTGCACCAAATGCGATGCGTGGCTTCAATCCCATCTCATCGATTAATGAAGTTCGAAGAGCGCCTTCAATAGCAGTATGTGACCAATCAGTAATTGGTTCGAGCTCTTTAAGAGCGCGTGTAAGCACATCTTTTGCGCCAGATTCAATGACTTTGGCAATACTATCGGCCTCAATTTCAAATTTCTCGACAAAGAGAAATTTAAGCATTGCAGGTATTTCACTAAACATAATTATTCGCTCTTGAATAATCGGCAGAGCGGCCTTAACGAGGGAGATCTCATTAGGAGTACCCGTAATAATTTTGGATTTAATCAGAAAGGGCAAAGCCCACTTCAAAAATTCATCGATTGTCAATGCTCGAATCTTGTCACCATTTATAGCTTCAAGCTTTTTCATATCAAATTTAGCCGGTGAGCTATTTACCTTTTCAACTGTAAAGAGTTCGCATAACTCTTTCATTGTTAAGTCTTCGCGATCATCTCCAGGCGACCAGCCAAGTAATGCTAAATAATTACAGATTGCCTCCGGTAAGAAACCTTTGTCTCTATACCAAGCAATTGATACTTCACCGTTTCGCTTTGATAATTTAGCGT
>CAYGHJ010000002.1:0-40998 GCA_964349605.1 uncultured Candidatus Planktophila sp.
TATGGGTATGCCACTCTTTTCCTGCAACGATTGTAAAACTGTACAACTTACCTTTCGGGTCGGTCAGTTGAATTCGATCGCCCTCGCCGAAATAACCTAAATTAGACACGAGAGCATCTTAGGCGAAAATTTTCAGGCAAGTACGAGTATCTTGCATCTCGTGAACACTGAGCCCCGACTGCGACTCTCACCCAGTGCCGTGAATGAATATAACAACTGCCCTCAACTCTATAAATATCGCTCAATTGATCGCCTTCCACAACCGCCGAGCCTAGATGCCGAACGCGGAACTTTAGTGCATACAGTTTTGCATGATTTATTTGAAAGCCTAGCAAAAGATAGAACACCAACCACGGCCTTGGATTTACTTCCTTCCAGGTGGGCAGCTCAAGTAAGTGCAAAACCCGAGCTTTCAGAGTTGATCAGTAACGAAAAAGAATGGCTCGATCGTGCGGCATCTCTTATTCGTACTTACTTTACTTTAGAACATCCGCATACTTTTGAAGCGACACATCGAGAAATGCACTTGGAAAATGATTTTGAAGAGAATGTGTACCTCCACGGCTACGTTGATCGCCTTGATATCGCATCTACAGGGGAAGTTCGTATAGTCGATTACAAAACCGGCAAAGCACCTAAACCTGGATGGGAAGAGAAAGCTCTATTCCAACTTCGCATTTATGCTCTTCTCTATTGGAAAAATAGCGGAGTGCTCCCCCGTCTTTTGCAGCTAATCTATCTTGGCGATGGAAAAATAGTTAAAAGTAATCCTACTATTGCGCAACTTGAATCCACCGAAAAAACCCTGCACCTCACAGCCTTGGACATATTTACATCCGTTGAGAAAAATTATTGGCCTCCTAAACCCAGTAGATTGTGTGATTGGTGTTTTTTTAAATCGATCTGTCCAGCTCACGTAAGTTAAATAGTTGTAGTGAAATCTTCAAATAGCGCTCGGAGTTTGTCGTAAGAGATTTGCGTAAGAGATTTAATGCTTCGAACACGTGCCTCCTCTGGAACATCTACCAAGTGTGGCACGGCTATCAACCACGCTCCGCTAGATTTAGCCGCATCGACTCCAGTTAGGGAGTCTTCGAAGACAAGGCATTTCGTTATCTCCGCACCCGTTTTTTTTGCCGCTAAAAGGTAAGGATCTGGATGTGGTTTGGTATTAACAACATCGTCGGAGCTAATCGTAAAAGAAAATGGATTTCCTCCTAGATTTTCAAGAACTGCATTAACTATGTTGCGAGGACTTGCCGAGACTAAGCCAGTAGCAATCTCTTGTGATTGCAGTTGCTGGAGTAGTTCTGAAGCACCGGGCATTAGTGGAGTTCTACCCCGCAATTTAGCAGATTGAATTTCAATCAATGTATTAGTAAAAAATGAAGGCGATTTAACGTGATTACACTTTTCAAACATATATTCACCAACGCGAGAAAGTGGACCCCCCAAGCAGGCAACTTGATCTTCATTCCTCCATGCATATCCAAAAGGAGCTGTTACTTCCGCCTCTGATTCGAACCATAAAGGCTCTGAGTCAACAAATAGGCCGTCCATATCGAAAAAGACGGCTTCAAAAAACTGTGGGGGTTGGAAACTATTCACGTGCAGGAGGGTACCGTAAGGTTTGTTGGTGTGGAGATACATAAAATTCCGAATTTAAGAAACCCTGTGATGATTATTGCCTTTTCTGGTTGGAATGATGCCGGTGAAGGCGCGACTGGAGCGATCGACCATTTAATGAATGTGTGGTCAGAATTATCACCGAATGTACTTCCAATACTTATTGCAGATGTTGATCCTGAGGAATTTTATGATTTCCAAGTCAATAGACCTCGGATCTTCACCGATGAAAGTAACACCAGAAGCATTACGTGGCCGACGACAAGGGTTTATGGGATTGCACTTGAATCTTTGGATAGAGATTTAGTTGTTGTTGTGGGTGAAGAGCCGTCCATGCATTGGAAATCTTTTACACAAGAAATTCTTAACTTAGCAGATGACTTAGAAGTTTCGATGGTTGTCACAGTTGGTTCGTTATTAGCCGACATTCCACACTCTCGCCCGATCTCAGTTGGCATCACTGCGGCTAACTCAACAACTGCAGATCGTTTTAATGTTGAAATATCGAATTACGAAGGCCCTACGGGAATTCTAGGTGTAATTCTCGATGGATGTATGCGACGGGGAATAGATGGAGTGGCTCTATGGGCTCCCGTTCCTCACTATGCCTCGAGCGCGCCCTCTCCGAAAGTTGCATCGGCACTTATTCATGCGCTGGAAGACCTTCTAGCGATAAGCATTCCTCAGGATGAACTGGAGTTAGCATCTGATGCGTGGGAAAGTGAGATAAATAATTTAGCGCGAGAAGATAGTGATGTTGCCAACTACATTAAGGCGCTGGAGGAATCAAAAGATGCAATGGATATTCCAGAGATTTCAGGCGAAATGATTGCAAAAGAGTTCGAACGTTACCTTCGCCGCAAAAGTAAGGATTAAAACTTCAAACCTAGCAGGGCATCAAGGGAAATCTTAAGATCAGTTATATTTCCGCCTGAACCACCAAGCAAACACTCCCCCGCCCAGTTATTTAGAAGTTCAATCACGGTAGGTGTATCCAAATCATTAGCTAATGCTGAAGTTATAGCCCCAATGAGATTTGAAGTCTCAGGAACTTCTGTCAAAGAGCATGCTCGTTTCAATTCTTCAAAGGAGGCTTTGGCGTTGGAGAGTAGTTCTTCGCTCCACATCTGATCATCTCGGTAGTGATGTCCCATCAACGCGTAACGAATCACCATTGGATCCACGCCTTGAGAAACTAGTTTGGATACAAGAACTAAATTCCCTTTGCTTTTACTCATTTTCTCGCCGTCCAGACCTATCATTCCTGAATGTACATAGTTGGCGGCTAACTCTTTACCTGTCAACACTCTAGTTTGAGATCTGCACATTTCGTGATGCGGAAATATAAGGTCATTTCCTCCACCTTGAATATCGATTAGGAAACTCTCTGAGGGGTCCGGATTTAAATATTCAAGGGCAATAGCCGTACATTCAATATGCCATCCAGGTCGGCCATTACCTAGGAAAGAGGGCCATCCCGGTTCACCTTCACGCTGTGACATCCATACCAAACAATCGAGTGGGGCAAGTTTGCCTGGCAAATCTGGATTGCCACCGCGCTGTGAAAAGATTTCTTCCATTTTTTCTTGGCTAAGATGTGATAGTTCTCCGAAAGTGGATTCAGGTGAATTAGAAAAATAGTAATCATGATCAATTGGATAAATCGAACCTTGTTGTTGCAATCTCTGAATTGCGGAGAGAACTAAAGGTATCGCTTCAACTGCTCCGATGTATGAATTTGGTGGCAAAACTCTTAAACTCTCCATGTCACTTGTAAATAATTCGATTTGAGAGTGTGCTAACTCCTTCCAATCAACCCCATCCCGTGCGGCTCGCTCGAGTAATGGATCATCTATATCGGTAATATTTTGAACATAGTTGACAACCGAACCTGTTGCCCTGAGGTAGCGCCCAATTAAATCAAAAGTTAAATAGGTTGCTGCATGTCCGAGGTGAGTTGCATCGTACGGAGTTATTCCACACACATACATGCGGTACATGGACTTAGTAGGAACCACTTGGACAAGACCGGTTTTTGAGTTGGTTAAAGACAATTCACTCAATTGATACTTAGAATGTAGTGGAGGTACTTCCACTTTTGACCAACTCTTCATCTGCCAATACTAATCATCGGCGAACTAAAAAGCAGGCCAAGGAACCGAGGGCCAATTTGGATTTGGTTTAGGCATTACGGAATGGGCGATTAATCGTGAAACTCTATTCTTTATAGCGGCAATCTCCAATGAAGTTAAGTGCGGCGATAAATCAAGACCAGAATCTAGGCCAGTAGATAGTTTATTGAGCAGAAGCAACTCGGTATCGGTCAGAGAATCTCCAGCCCATTGCCATAAAACGGTACGCAATTTATCCTCAGCGTGAAAAGTAACGCCATGATCGCAACCATATAATTCACCTGTAGTGGTAGGTAAAAGGTGTCCAATCTTGCGATCAGTATTGTTGATAATTGCATCAAAGAAAGCCATGGCTCTCAAATCTGGACTATCCGTCGAGAAAAAACTTCCTAAATCGATGTCATTGTCAATATCAATCCACTCCTGAACCATTCCTTCACCATAAGGACCATCCCGAAGAACCGTTAAAGGGACAAGTCCTAAACCTAGATATTCACTTACTAAAAATGCTGCATATTCACGATTGGCTAGAGCCCCATCTGGAAAGTCCCATAGAGGCCGCTCCCCCGCAACCGGCTTATAGATTGCGTTCATTGATCGATCTTCATATCTTAGTGTTGCGAACAGTGTTGCATTTGATGCATCGACCAGACGACCAGTTACTACCAACTCACCTTCTGAAAGCAGAAGAAATTTATCGTCGGTAACCATTAGCCCTCGGGCACAGATGGCCTTCTGGATCTATTGGCATTCCACAGAATGGACATGGTAGTCGACCTGCACCAACTAACGCCTTAGAACGTTTAATAAAGGCGGTACACATCGATATGCTCAATTGAACCTTTAGAGCGTTGGGAGTTTCAATTTCATCGGTAGCGATTTCCAAGAGTTCGATACTCATAATTTTCTTAGATTCATCCCAAGAGATCGAAATCGAACCAACTTCAAACTCAGAATCGATGGGTAGTTCCAAAGGGGCATCATCTATCTCAGTGGTTAATAGTCGAATAATGGAATCGTTCTTACGAAAGTCGTTGATTATAATTTCAAGTCGTTCTGCTAGCGCTGCTACCTGGAGTTTCTCTATAGCTACAGTCACCAGCCGATTGCCATCTCGAGATTGAATAAAGAATGCGCGTTCACCTGGTTGGCCCACGGTGCCGGCTACAAAGCGTTCCACTGATTCAAACAGGAAACTCACGCGCCACCTCCGCCGCCCAATAAATTCTTTTTTCTATACGGGGCATTCAAAAACTCTGCCAAATTTGCGCGTGAATCATTGAGTAGCAAAACTCGCGGCTTTATGCCCGAAAAATCCAAGACATTTATCGAGGCTGGATCTATCACTAAACGTTGAAAGCTATCCAGATGCATGCCGAGCGCCGAAGCAACAATGGATTTAATCACATCACCATGGGTCACAAAAACAACTGCGCCTTTTTTCCGGGTGGAAGTAGCCTCATGCACAGCCCGCATCGCTCTCTCCTGCATCTGCGCCAAGCCCTCACCCGATGGAAAGTACATAGCGCTGGGCGAATTCTGTACCGTGTGCCACAACTTCTTCTTCGAAAGTAAGGCTAGTTTTTTTCCACTCCAATCTCCGTAGTCAACTTCATTAAGATTTTCATCTCGGATTAACTCAACGGTGGGATTGTGTGTCTTTCCAATTGCCTCCCACCAGGGATTTATAGTTTCAAAACATCGCTCGAGAGGACTTATTCGAAGTGTGACCACTTTCAAACGGCCAAGCCTTGCAATTAAATCCTGTGACTGTCCATGACCTCTTGTGGACAAATGAACCCCTACGGTTCGTCCTGAGAGCAAAGCCTTGGCATTGGCTTCAGAGTGGGCATGTCTAATTAAAACTACCTGCATAAACACAAGGTTATCGCAGGTTTCCGAACTCCGCCTTGCTAAGGTCGCACCATGGAAATGCGACGGGCCGGTACCAGCGGACTTCAACTCTCTCGTCTAGGGCTCGGCACAATGACGTGGGGACGCGACACCGATGAACATGAAGCTGCCGATCAATGCAGAGCGTTCATCGATGCCGGAGGCAATTTTATAGATACGGCCAATACATACGGTGATGGCGATAGCGAAAGAGTTATTGGAGGCTTAATAGGCACGCTCTTTAATCGTGACGAGGTTGTTATTGCTACAAAATCTGGATTGAGTTTTCCAGATGGCATAAGAAATGTAGATGCTTCCAGAGCGAATTTAATTGCCGAACTGGATAAGTCACTTGTTCGACTTGGAGTTGATTTCGTTGATATATGGCAGATACATGCGTGGGATGCATCAACACCTCTCGATGAAACTTTGTCAGCACTCGATTACGCCTATACGACTGGTCGAGCGCGTTACGTTGGTGTAAGCAACTTTTCAGCTTGGCAATTGGCTCGTGCAGCGACAAAACAAACGTCGAATTCGATGAAAGCACCGATTACAACTATTCAAAGTGAATATTCTCTTCTTAACCGCGATGTTGAGGTAGAACTACTTGAATGCGCCGCGCATTGCGGAACGGGATTTTTGGCTTGGGCACCACTTGCTCGGGGAGTTCTTACTGGAAAATACCGTAACGGTATTCCAAGTGATTCACGTGGGGCGGCACCACATTTTGCTAAACATATCGAGCCTTACTTGGATTCCCGAAGCGTGAGAATTGTCGAAGCGGTAGCCGTTGCGGCACAGGGTTTAGGCTTCTCACCGTTAGAGGTGAGCTTGGTCTGGGCACGCGATGCCTATGGAGTTACTAGTTCAATCATTGGAGCCAGAACTGGTGCACAACTTCGTGGTCTCCTCAAAAGTGAAGAGATATCACTTCCAGACATTGTGAGAAGCGCGCTCAACGACGTAAGTGCTTAAGCGTTTTCTAGAAAATCTTTTAGAACTCGAACTCCAAAGGTCAATCCCTCGACAGGAACGCGCTCATCTACTCCATGAAACATTGCCATGAAATCAAAATCCTCATCTAATTTCAATGGCGAAAATCCGTAGCCTATTATGCCTAACTCAGCTAAGGCTTTATTGTCAGTACCACCACTCATTAAATAAGGAACTGGAATTGCTTCAGTATCCTCTTTCATAATTGCATCACACATTGCATCAACTAAATCTCCCGCGAAAGGCACTTCAAGGGCTTTATCCCGAGTAATAGTTTCAATAGTAACGTGAGGTCCAATGAGGGATTTGATGGTTTCATTAAGTTCATCTTCAAATCCCGGAATAAAACGTCCATCAATTACCGCACTCGCCGATCCAGGAATCACATTCGCCTTGTAACCAGCTTCAAGCATCGTCGGGTTTGCAGTATTCTGAAGCGTCGCACCGATCATTCGGGCAGCAAAACCAAGTTCATTCAACAGAGGTCGTAACTCTCTCTCGTCATATGTTTTACCCGTTGCATCTGCCACTCGTTTAAACAAAGCTTTAACCGTTTCGCTGTAACGTTGCGGCCATTGGTGGTTTCCGATTCTCGCAACCGCCTCGGTTAATCTTGTTAGCGCATTCTCATCATTCATAACTGATCCATGACCAGCGCGACCGCTAGCGGTTAACTTCATCCAGTGAATTCCTTTTTCAGCCGTCTCAATCATGTACAAACGTTTTCCGCCACCTACTGTTACTGAAAATCCACCAACTTCGGAGATTGCTTCAGAGCAGCCGGCAAAGAGCTCGGGATGTTTATCAACCATCCAATGTGAGCCGAAGATGCTTCCAGCCTCTTCATCGGCAAAGAACGCTAAAACGATATCGCGAGATGGAACATAATTCGTTCTGGCCCACTCTCTAACCGTTGCCAAAATCATCGCATCCATATTCTTCATATCGACAGCGCCACGACCCCAGATCATGCCGTCGATAATCTCGCCACAAAATGGATCGACGCTCCAATCTTCGGCATTTACTGGGACAACGTCTAAATGTCCATGCACTACCAATCCAGCGCGACTAGAGTCACGACCCTTGATTCTGGCAACCACATTGCATCGACCTGGAGCAGATTCATATATTTTTGATTTGATTCCTACTTCGGCTAATGAAGCAACAACATACTCAGCGGCAGCTCGTTCGTCACCCTTTCCATCACCAAAATTAACGCTTGGAATACGGATTAAATCCTGACAAATTTGAATTACTTCGATTTCAAGCTGTGTTGTTGGAGTCATTTAGCAATTCTCTCATCGAATTGCTACTCTTACCCCTCACTCAGTCCGGGTGGCGGAATTGGCAGACGCGCTAGCTTGAGGTGCTAGTGCCCGCAAGGGCTTGGGGGTTCAAGTCCCCTCTCGGACACATGCAGATTGAAGATGCGCTCTCGCTCATCCGTGAAATTCCAGATTATCCAATACCAGGAGTGCGATTTCAGGACATAACGCCCCTGCTAGCAAATGGTGATGCCTTTTCATCTATTACTAAGAAATTTGCCTCCTATGCCTCATCCGGAACGTTAGTAGCAGGTATTGAAGCGCGCGGATTCATTATTGCCTCGGCCGTTGCCAATGAGCTGAACTCTGGATTTGTGCCGATTCGTAAAGCGGGAAAACTTCCACACCGTACTATTTCTCAAAATTATGGCCTCGAATATGGCACCGATACTCTGGAAATCCACATTGATGCGATTTCTCCAGGTGCTTCAGTGCTTTTAATCGACGATGTTCTGGCTACAGGTGGGACAATTGCGGCTGCAATTGAGCTAATACATAGAAGCCAAGCAAAGGTCAAAGCAGTTCTAACCATCATTGAAATTGGAGAATTAAACGGACGAAATGCAATTAAAGCGCAATATCCGCAAGTTCCAATTATATCTTTATTAGTTGTATAACGGTGCGCGTTTTACAAATTCAAGGCCTTCGTGCCCTTGCAGTAACTATCGTTACGCTCTTTCACGCCCGTTTGGTTCCGGGTGGCTTCATAGGTGTCGATATTTTCTACGTCATTTCTGGCTACCTTATTACAGGCCTAATTCTCCGAGAGTTGGAAACCACTGGAAAGCTTGATCTCGGCGCTTTCTATCAACGGCGAATAAAACGCCTTCTCCCAACCTCGATTTTTGTTCTACTTGCGACAGCATTAATCTCGTGGTTTGTCTTGCCCGCTATAAATCGTGACGAGTTGGGTCGGGATTTTTTTGCAGCCGCCGCATACATTTCAAACTATCTCTTCGCTTGGTGGCAAAACGATTATCAAAATCTCGACGCAACTCCTTCGCCATTTATTCACTATTGGTCGTTAGCTGTCGAAGAACAGTTCTACTTAATTTGGCCCGTACTCCTGATTTTCTTTGCTCGTAGAGGCAAGCGAGCTATATTAATCGGAATTTCAACAATTACTGCGCTCTCGCTCATACTCTCGATTTATCAAACCCAAAGTTCGCCCATTTGGGCTTTCTATTCACTTTCTACTCGAGCTTGGGAGTTGGGAATCGGGGCGCTACTACTCTTTATTCCCCCACGGATTTTTACTTTCCGCTTGCTCCCCTGGACAGGATTTGGCGCACTTCTCATAACTTCATTTAGTTTTAGTGATGGGACTGCCTTTCCTGGAATCAATGCGGTTCTTCCGGTCCTTGCTGCCGCACTTCTCATAGCATCTATTCCTATATGGCCGCCAATTCTAAATAACTTATCAAATAATCGCGTCAGTCAATGGCTAGGAAAGATTTCTTACCCACTCTATCTCTGGCATTGGCCGGCATTAGTTATTCCAAGTAGTGCACTTGGTCGCCCTCTAACACTTCTCGAGAGAATAGCCTGCATTATTCTCACCGTGATTTTGGCTGACGTTACAAACAGAGTTATCGAAGAACCGCTTAGGCAAATGAAGTTCGCCCCAAAAAAAATCTATCTCGCAGCCATTGCAACAACGGCAACATCCCTGGCGCTTTCGGTCTTCATTTCGTCATCAGTACCAGAACTGGTCTCAACAAGTGGTAAAACCCCCTTCACCTTTGATCTTGATGAAGTGGTAGCAAAACCGATCGTAGTTGGCGATGGTTGCCACGTCTCACATGGAGGCAACAGATCTGGATACTGTACCTATGGAGATGTAGATTCGGATACCACGATTGTTCTATATGGTGATTCACACGCCGCTCAATGGTTTCCTGCACTAGAACAAATCGCCTCCAAAAGAGGAATTAAATTGGTTTCACTAACAAAATCAGCCTGTCCAGCGGTAGATGCTCCAAGAGATGATGACGGTGGATTTAAATATAAAAATTGTGCGCAGTGGCGAAAATACTCGTATCAACGGATCAAAGAAATCAAACCCTTAGCGGTAATCATGAGTAGTTTTCAATATTTTTCAGCTCCAACTAAGTATCCTGATCCAGATCTCTGGTGGAAAAACGGCCAAATAAAACTACTCAACTCACTAAAGGGAGCGAGTAAGAACTTGATTTATATTAGTGATACTCCCCATCCAATAGTAGATATCCCATCCTGCCTGGCCACTCGTAAGCTCTTCGAATGTGACACTTCAGAGAAATCACTCAACTTAGTAATTTCTGGGTTTAAGGTAATCGACCCAACTCCTTGGCTCTGCTCCGATATATGCCCCGCAATTAAGGACTCCATCGTCGCCTATCGAGACAGGTCACACATTTCGATTGCGATGTCGATTCACTTAATGCCACTGTTAGAGGCATCATTTAAAAAGAATGGGCTCTTTGCCTAATGGTGTGGCAAGATAGTTTTCATGGCTGAGTTAATTTATTACTGCGGAACTATGGATAGTGGTAAATCGACACTTGCGCTTCAGACTGCCCACAATCACCATAGTCGAGGACGTAGTGGGGTCATCTTCACCAATAAAGATCGCGCCGGTTCTGGCGTTATTTCATCGCGACTGGGACTCTCATCTCCGGCGATTGAGGTGAGTCCCGGGATGGATCTACACAAACATGTCGTTGACCACCTATCTGCTGGCGATCGAATCGATTACATAATCTGCGATGAAGCCCAGTTTTATGAGCGAAGACAAATTGAACAACTAGCCAAAATCGTAGATGGTTTAGGAATTGATGTTTTTGCCTTTGGTATTCTCACTGACTTCCAGACTTTGCTCTTCCCAGGTTCGGCTAGATTGATTGAACTCTCTGATCGAATCCATGCTCTCCAAGTTGAAGCGCTGTGCTGGTGCGGATCTAGGGCCACACATAACGCTCGAACACAAGGTGGCACGATGGTTATTGAGGGCGAGCAAGTCGTTGTTGGTGATGTAACACCTGGTGCAGAAATTGCATATGAAGTTCTGTGTCGCCGACACCACATGCGCCACGTTACAGCGCGCGCTTCACGCGCCGGACACATATCCTCACAACCTCTTCCATTTAAGGAGTAATGTCGCGAAAAAGCCCGTAGTTAACGGTGCTAAGTACTGCGCACTTGTTTTAGCTAAAACTATGTACAACCAATGCAAATATTGGAGCTATAGCTAGTGCAGGAAGAAGGTTTGCGACTGCAACGATCTTAATATTTAATAGTTTTAAACCTATAGTTATAAGCATAACGCCGCCGACTATTGTCATCGCATCGATCTGGTAGGGGCTCAAAATCTCACCGAGTGAGAGTCCAGTAATCGTCCAAAAGCCCTGATAAATCGCTACTGGAATAGCCGACGCGGCAACTCCCCATCCGAGTGAGCTAGCAAAGGCCATCGCTGCAAAAAAATCCAACAAACTTTTTAACAAGAGCTGGTCGATGCCTGTAGACATTCCATCACTAATTGATCCAAGAATAGCTAAGGGACCAATAGCAAATAAAAGCGAGGCCGAAACAAAACCTTCAACGAAAGGACTCTCCTTGGAAGCATTAAAGCGCTTTCTTAGTTGCTCTCCCAGATGATCTAATCTGGACTCAAGATCTAGAGCAGATCCTATGAGCCCACCGATTAGTAGTGAGCCCAAAATAACTAGTAAAGGCCAACCTTGGGGAAATGCAGATGTGTATCCTGAAGACCACATAGGAATTAAAGCGGATCCTGCACTTAGTAATACGACTAATCCGAGAACATCTGTCAGTAAAATACGAGTTCGCACACCCAGTCGATTGCCAACTAGAACACCAATTGATGCACCAGTTACTATCGTGATTACATTTATTATGGTGCCAATTCCAGGAAACATTGTGCAAAGGTTACGCAAAACTAAATCTAGAAGCAACATTTACATGGCTCTATGCCAATAGACTCCAGTAATGTCGTTCAATCCAATTATGGAGTTCCTGCGTCCTCATCGAAGCGTCCCTAAAACTCCTTGGACTGCCAATGGACGCTGGGATTTAAGCCCTCTAAGAAGCTTTATTCTCTTCACAGCTCTTTTCATATTTGGTTTGGGCGATGCATTTCTCATTCAAAGCGATATTGGTAATACGCCTTGGTCGGTTCTGGCTCAGGGAGTATCGAAGCATCTAAACATTACAATGGGTTGGTCGACTTTCTTAATTAGCGCTGTGGTGATGCTCGCTTGGATTCCGCTTAAAGAAAAGCCAGGTTTTGGAACGATTTCTAATTTGGTGATAATAGCGATTGCAATTCAAGTGGGTGTTTCTTTTATTCCAGTACAGGGAGATTTTTTTGTAGGTGTTGTTTTCGTACTTTTAGGAATCGCTATGATTGGAGTTGCGACAAGTTTCTATATTACCTGCGGCTTAGGACCTGGGCCTCGCGATGGATTGATGACCGCAATCCATAATCGTTCGGGGATACGAGTTGGCCGCGTTCGACTTGGTATCGAACTAACCGTCGTGGCTCTAGGTTCTTTGCTGGGGGGCAAAGTTGGCCTCGGTACGCTCCTATTTGCCGCTCTGATCGGCCAATCAATAGCTATCGCCCTTGGTGTCGTAGCACGTCTAACTACAAGGTAGGCATTAACCTACTCATATCCCCCGGTCTTTGTGTTGGCCGATTTATTGCACACGGGGTCGTAAACACCCCCGATATCAAAACAGAAAGGGATAATCCGTGCTCGATTCATATTTCAAAATTACAGAACGTGGGTCAACTGTATCTCGTGAAATCCGTGGCGGCTTCGTTACATTTTTCACGATGGCATACATCGTTGCTCTCAACCCCTTAATCATCGGTCTGTCCAAAGATGTTAATGGAAAGTATCTTGGTGGTGGAGATGTCCCAAATTTAGCCGCCGTTGCTGCAATGACCGCATTAATGGCTGGAATACTGACGATTCTCATGGGCGTTGTTGCTAACTACCCGCTTGCTTTAGCGACAGGTTTAGGGTTAAACACTTTTGTTGCCGTTGGAATTGCATCCCAAATGACGTGGGCCGAAGCTATGGGATTAGTAGTCCTTGAGGGTCTAATTATCACGATCCTTGTACTGACCGGATTTAGAACTGCCGTTTTCAAGGCCGTTCCGGCTCAATTAAAGATCGGGATATCTGTTGGTATAGGTCTTTTTATTGCACTCATTGGTCTAGTTGATGCTGGTTTTGTTAGAAAAACCGGTGCAGGTCCGGTACCTGTAACTTTAGGTGATAACGGAACGCTTGTCGGATGGCCAATTATCATCTTTGCTTTCGGACTCTTTTTAATGATCAGTTTAATGGTTAAAAAAATCAAGGGCGCACTTCTCATTGGAATCGCTGCGGCCACAGTAGCTGCTATCGCAGTAGAGTCTGCATTTAAAATCGGCCCTGGCTTTAATGGCGCAACCAATGAAGTAAATCCAAAGGGGTGGGGGCTTAACGTCCCTGTCATTCCTGGCGATATCGTTGGCAAGCCCGATTTCTCTTTATTTGGAGATTTCAACTTGTTTGGCTCCTTTGACCGAATATCTCTGATCGCATGTATTCTCCTGGTTTTTACACTTCTTCTCTCAGACTTCTTTGACACCGTTGGTACAATTACTGCCATCGGGTATGAGTCTGATCTCATTGATAAAGATGGAAATGTACCAAACAACGATCGTATCCTGTTAGTCGACTCTCTCGCCGCCGTTGCAGGTGGTGCGGGAAGCATCTCTTCAAATACTAGCTACATTGAATCCGCCGCAGGAGTCGGTGAAGGTGCACGAACTGGACTGGCATCTGTTGTCACAGGTTTTCTATTTTTACTGACAACTTTCCTCGCTCCACTTGTGGCTATCGTCCCTTATGAAGCGGCGTCTCCGGCACTGGTTATCGTAGGTTTCTTAATGATGACCCAAATCAGGAAAGTCGAATGGGATGATTTAGGGGTAGCGATCCCGGCATTTTTAACAATCATTTTAATGCCATTTACGTACAACATTTCAGTCGGAATCGGTGCTGGCTTCATCTCCCATGTAGTCATTCGCCTTGTTCAAGGTCGACGAAAGGAAGTTCATCCTTTACTGCTTCTAGTATCTGGATTATTCATGATCTACTTCTTGACTTCACCTATTAACGCTTGGATCGGCTAAAAGCTTAAGAAATCAACTAGAACCCCGCAGAGAAATTTGCGGGGTTCTACTCTTTCACCACTGTATAGATGAGCGCCCTTGTTCTGCCAATAACTCATTGACTCGGGAGAATGGTTTTGATCCGAAAAAGCCACGATATGCCGACAAAGGACTTGGATGAACTCCTTTAATGACTAATTCATCTGCAAAATAAGGCAACAGTTCTTGTGCACTCTTGCCCCATAAAATAGCTATAACATCGCGTGTACCCAGAATACGTGCAACTTCATCGGTAATAATCTGCCAACCAATAGTGGAATGCGACATTGATTGACCTGCCTGAGTGGTCAATACTCTATTAAGCAGAAGCACCCCTTGCTCAGCCCAATGAACTAAATCTCCATGTGCTGGCTTAACCACTCTACAGTCACTGACCAATTCTTTAAAAATATTCTTTAAGGAGGCAGGAAGAGGTGAAATGTTGCGATTGACTGAAAATGCTAAACCGTTAGCATGGGCAGAATTTGGATAAGGATCTTGCCCGATGATGACTACTCGGATGGAATTAATTGATGTATTTAGTGAACGCAAAACTAATTCGTATGAGGGAGTTATCTCTTGACCGATTAACTGGGCATCAATCTCCTCAAAATTGCTTCGCAATGGGGCCAGAGCGATTTGCCAATCGGGATGTAGCTGGTTGAACAGGCTCATGCTAATTCCGAGCGCGTGCCCAAAAGCGATTCGATTCATGCTTGACATCAATCGCCGTGTTGAAAACTGCCGATACATGTTCGCTAGTTACCACTTGTTCGACTGGACCGGAAACGGCGATTAGCCCTGCTTTGAGTAAAAGCGCGTGGGTCGTGCCAATTGGAATCTCTTCAATATGATGCGTTACTAAAACCGTTGCAGGCGCAGATGGATCTATTGAAAAATTGGCAAATCTAGCCAGCAAATCTTCGCGCCCACCAACATCTAATCCTCCTGCAGGCTCATCCAGAAGTAGAAGTTCCGGATCGGTCATCAACGCTCGTGCAATTTGCACACGTTTTCGTTCACCCTCACTCAAACTTCCATAGAGACGTTCGCCCAGTTCGCGAACTCCAAAAGTTGACAGTAGCGATATCGCACGAGATTCATCCCAAAGATCATAGCTTTCATTCCATCGGCCCAGAATTGCATAGGCCGCTGTTAAAACGACATCTCGTACTTTTTCATCTCCAGGAATATCCTCAGAAACCATTGATCCACACAGACCAATCCGCGTGCGAAGTTCAAACAAATCTACTTTCCCCATTGATTTATCGAGGATTTTAACGGTACCCGTTGTTGGAAAAAATTTAGTTGCTAAAATCTGTAAAAGTGTAGATTTGCCTGCTCCATTAGGCCCCAGAATTACCCAGCGCTCCCCCGAGTTGATTTGAAAATTGATTGGTCCCAGTATCAAATTTTCTCCACGGCGAACCGAGACATCAATGAGCTCTAATACTGTTGAATTAGCCATAGAGCGAAAAGATACTGCGTAAAATGGGAAAGTGGTGAGAATATGGCTCTTGGGAGAGCGTGATTCGCGATAACCTTGCTCCCCTTATGGCAATCACTAACAATAATGCGCAGTTTACAGGCCTAATTCTCCTGAGTGGAGTCGATAAACCTGGAATAACCCAGAGCCTGTTTAACGTATTAGCTCCTTTTTCTATAACGATTCTAGATATTGAACAGGTCGTTATTAGTCAAAGGTTGATTCTCACCGTTTTAATCTCGCTCAATCCTGCACACGAAGAGGCTATTGAAGCCGATCTTATGGAGTGCGCTCTGGCTTTGGATGTAGATATCGCCACGCTTTTTTCTACTAAGGATAATTCTACAATTTCGGCCAAAAAGGATCTTATTCACGTCGTAATTTTGAGTAGTAAACTCACGCCTTCGGCCGTGGCTGACGTTGCCTCCGCCATAACCGATGTAGGTGCAAACATTGAACGTGTCTCTCGGACGGCATCATCTCCGATAACTGCCATAGAGTTCATAATCTCGGGTACCCATCAAAGTACGATCAGCACAGCACTTGCTCCAGTTGCCGTTGCGCAATCGATAGATATAGCTGTGCAACCAGGTGGTCTGTTGCGATTCTCCAAAAAACTCGTTCAATTAGATGTCGACTCAACTTTAATCACGCAAGAGGTCATCGAACTCCTGGCCGCTAAGGCGGGAGTTGGAAATGAAGTAACTAACATTACCCAGGCTGCGATGCGTGGCGAATTAGATTTTGAAGACTCATTACGAGCCAGAGTTGCACTTCTTAAAGGTCTGCCAGAATCAGTGATTGCAGAAGTTCAAAGAGAGATTACTTTAACTCCAGGAGCCAGTGTTCTCATTCGAACTTTACAGAGGCTCGGTCATGCAGTCTCGGTCGTTTCCGGAGGCTTCATCGATGTTATCGCGCCATTAATTGCCGAATTAGGCATTGTTCATTTTCGTGCAAATAAATTGGAAATAGTCGATGGCGCTCTTACAGGTCAAATGGAGGGTCCCATTATTGATCGCGCCGCTAAAGCCCAAGCTTTACGTGAATTCGCCGCACTAGAATCGGTAACACTTGAACAAACAGTTGCCATAGGTGACGGGGCGAATGATTTGGATATGATTGCTCTTGCTGGCCTTGGAATTGCATTTAATGCTAAACCCGCTGTAAAGGCCGCCGCAGATAGTAGCGTCAGTTCACCCTATCTAGATTCAGTACTCTACCTATTAGGAATTCCTCGCGAAATGATCGAGGAAGAGTAGTTTTTATAAGCGGCAGGCGTGGATATCTGTAACTAAAATTCCTCGTGCTCCAACGTTCCACAATTCATCCATCACTTGATTAGTATCTTTGCGCAAAACCATAGCTCGCACCGCGACCCAATCGCTTTTTTGCAGTGGAGAAATTGTTGGAGATTCTAAACCTGGAGTTATAGCGCATGCCACTTCCACATTAATTTTAGGAATGTCATAATCTAATAAAACATATTTCCTAGCCGTCACGACTCCTTGAAGCCGTCTTATAAGTGTTTCCAACTCCTTTGGAATGGCGACGCCTTTCCTAGAAATTACTATCGCCTCACTTGTTAGAATTGGTTCCCCGAAAACTTTCAATCCAGCTTGACGTAGGGTATTTCCTGTACCGACAACGTCAGCGATTAAATCGGCAACTCCTAATCGAACACTACTTTCAACGGCTCCATCTAATCGCACAATATCGGCCTCAATAGAGAATGGCTTCAAATACGCTGCAACCAATCCCGGATAAGCGGTGGCGATGCGTTTACCTCCAATTGAATCTAGTGACCACTCCTGAGCATTGGGCGCGGCAAAGCGAAAAGTCGAACCGCCGAAATCTAGAGTGATGGCCTCTTCGGCATCTGCACCCGAATCTATAAGAAGATCGCGCCCGGTGATGCCCGCCTCAAGCTCCCCAGAGCCAACATAGATAGCGATATCTCGTGGTCTTAAATAATAGAATTCAACATTGTTATCGGTATCTATTAAGACCAAATCACGACTTTCCGTACGCTGACGATATCCAGCCTCCTTTAGAATCTCAATCGATGAATCGGCAAGCGACCCTTTATTAGGTACGGCAACACGTAGCATCAAGAAACTCGATTCTATTAAAGGTATTTGTAGATGTCGTTTGGGGTTAATCCACGTGCCAACATCATTGTTTGAAGGTGGTAAATCAACTGGCTAATCTCCTGCGCTAGCGCCTCATCTGATTCATGCTCAGCAGCTAACCAAACTTCTCCAGCCTCTTCTAAAATTTTCTTACCAATGCTGTGGGCGCCGGCATCAACGGCTGCAATAGTCCCTGAGCCCTCCGGACGGGTTACCATTATTTCGGATAATTCCGCCCAGAGGGTGTCAAAGGATTTCATAACCATAACTTTACTATGAAGCTACAGCCTCAGGTCGATTATTAACTTCGCTCTTTGAGATTCTAAGCCATGAGATGAAACCCCATATAACAAATGGAAGATAAATAGCGTACAGCGTGCCGGTTGGATAATAGCCATTACTAAAGGCAAAGGGAACGCCCACTAGATCTACTGCAACCCACACTAACCAAAATTCAACATAACCACGGCTCATACCAAAAGTGGCAAGTGCCGTGCCGGTGAAGATCCACGTATCTACCAGCAGCCATGTTCCACTTTCGCCTAAAGCCTTAAAAATCTGCATAGAGAGAAGAAAAAATACAACGATAATCGGGGCTAAAATCAATTTCTCCCGAGCTGTTGTCCATCGTGGCGTGACGGCATGTTTGGAATTGTTATGGCTCTTGCGATAGTGCGACCAGCGAATCCAACCATAGATGCTGACAAAGATGAGCAGGAGATTACGACTTGCTTGACCGTAAAAATTAGCTGAAGGCTGATCTGCATAAACAAAGACTGCGCCTAAAAAAACGGTAAAAAGTAAAGCATCTCCAAGAATTCCGACAGGCCATGCCCAAATTTTTCTGCGCATTCCAAAAATTGCACTTATTAAACCTAATGTGCCGCCAATGATTTCTCGGAGCGCGAGAGATTTGCTACCAAAGTTGATATTTGTTTCAAAAAGCCAGGTTATTACATTCACAGTTGATCCTTCCTAGGATGAAAAGCTCCAGGAAGCAACAAGACAACTGCATGCACCATGCATGTAGCTGTAAGTTCCTTTATCCAGACTTTAACTGTCGGTTGTGGATTTTCACCATATCAACCGACCACTGGATGTGGACGGGTCGCGGACTATACCGCCGGTTCGGAATTATCACCGACCCCCGGAACAACGTGGGCCTAGTCTGCCACAGAGGCGGCAAGATTGCGCAATGCAATAACCATCGCCGCTGGATCTTGAGTGTTAAATACAGCACTACCGGCGACAAAGACATCTGCTCCTGCTTCAGAGGCCTCCGCGATAGTTTCCATTGAAACACCACCATCTACTTGCAGCCAGATTGGTCTATTACCGATTATTGCGCGAGTACGCCGTACTTTTGACATCATTTCATGCATGAACTTCTGACCCCCAAATCCAGGTTCGACGGTCATAATCAAAAACATATCGACATCATCGATAACATCGATGTAGTCATCAATCGAAGTAGCGGGTTTAATTCCTAAACCTGCACGCGCCCCTGATTTTCTGATTGCACGAAGAGTCGATGAAATGTTATGTGTCGCTTCGGCGTGGATCGTTACGCTCGCACACCCTACTTCGGCATACGCCGGAGCAATCATGTCGACATTAGCTACCATTAAATGTGCATCAACATCAATTGGACAAGATTTAATTATTGTGGTTGCTTGCTCGAAATCGAAAGTAAAGTTTGGAACAAAAATATTATCCATGACATCTAAATGAATTAAATCGGAGACTTCTGCTACTCGAGAGATTTCATAGTTTAGATTCGAGAGATTAGCGTTCAAAATACTTGGTGTAATACGAATTTCACGTCTCATGTAAGTACCTAAGCTCTCTTAACAAAAATGGCAAGAAACATTGCGTCAGTGCCGTGCTTATGCGTCCAAAGTGCCATTGCTCCCCCACGTACCGCGTCTTCAAGTCCGCTCGGTAAGTTTGGAGCCACATCCAGAAGCTCCAATTCAGGATGTTTTTTTAGAATGTCATTAACTTGAACCGTAGTTTCAGCCAAGTGAGGAGAACATGTCGCATATCCCAACACTGCATGTGGCTCTAGAATAGAAATTGCCGACTCAATGAGTTCGCGTTGCAAGGCGGTTAATTCACGCAAATCTTGAAGGTTTCGTCGCCATCGAACCTCTGGGCGCCGACGCAAAGCACCAAGTCCAGTACATGGTGCATCAATCAATATTGCATTAAATTTCTCATTGTGTGAGGCGATATCTCGGCCATCACCAACCCAAACTCGTGCACCATGAACTACATTTTTCACTAACTGCGCCCGCGGAATCGAAATCTCATTTGCGGTGAAATCAATAGAACGCTCTCGAGCAATCGCGGCAAGTAAAGCGGCTTTACCGCCAGGGCCAGCACAAAGATCGAGCCATTTGCCGCCTCCTGCAAAGGATGCAAAAAGAGTTGCAACTAACTGCGAACCCTCATCCTGGACTCCGGCTAAGCGGTGACGAACCAACTCTAAATTTCCTGGATTACCTTTCCACCTAGCTCCCAGTGAAGAAAATTTTGTTGGTTCACCACCTAATTCAATTAAATCTTCTTGCGTTGAGTACCCGGGCCAAGCAACTAACGTTGGTAAAGCCGGAACATTGTTTATTGCTAAGGCCAATTCAACCTGATCCCAATCTTTTAATAGATCGTAATACGCAGAAATAATCCATTCAGGATGCGAATATTGAATCGACATGCGCTCGATGGGTTCTTTAATCTCATGTAACGGTGCAAACCATTCTTCAATGGATTTGCGAGTCACGCTACGAAGTAACGCATTCACGAAACTCGCTTTTGACTCTCCCACTCGTTTTCTAGCAACCTCTACAGTTGCTGCAACTGCGGCGTGGTCCGGAATACGCATCTCATGAATTTGATGCACTCCCATTCGAGCAACATCTATGATTCCGGCATCAACTTCCGACCAAGGCCGATCGCTAATCTGCGCCAGAACCCAATCATGTTTTCCTTGCATTCGAATGGTTCCGTATACAAGTTCGGTGACCAAGTTTCGGTCACGTTCATCAAGTGAACTTGCAGTTAAGGCTTGAGGCAAGAGAAGATTTGAATACCCTCCATTTCTATTTACTTCAGAGATTAAGTCATATGCCAGCAACCTCGAAGCATCCGGTCTTGGTGATTTAAATGTATTTCGCCGTGGTTCAACCAAGGTGTGAACCAATCTCGAGTTGGGCGCCATGTGCCCAATCAATTGCTGGCATCTCTTTCTTGCCTGAAGCTATGACAGAGAGAAGAGCAATAGAACCCCCATTCGCACAACCAACCACCACAGTTCCATCAATTATCGAGAGCTGCCCTGGTGGAGCAACTGACGAGTGAGCTGCCGCAGAGGTAACTCTAAAACTCTCGCCTTTCCATGTACTCCAAGAGATTGGGGCTGGATAAAAACCGCGAATTTGTCGAAGAATAATATCGCGCTCCTGCATCCAGTTGATTTTAGCCTCTTCTTTCGAAATCTTCGGCGCTCTCGAACTTTGACCTTGTTGCGGTATTGGAATCTCGCCGCGAGATATTGCATTCAGTGCACATTCAACTACTGCAGGTGCCATGAGGGCTAATTCATGGAATAGTTCCTGTGCACGCCACATCGGATCAATAGCGATTTGTGAACTACAGTAAATTGGACCCGTATCCATGCCTTTATCAAGTTCGAAAACAGTTACCCCCGTAGATTTTTCTCCGTTTTCAATCGCGCGCTGCACTGGAGCAGCTCCACGGTAAGCAGGCAAAAGTGAGAAGTGCAGGTTAATGAAACCATGTCGCACAAGTTTGAGGACTGTCTCTGGCAAAAGAACCCCATAACCAATAGTGAGAACGCAATCTAAATCCTCAATTGACCCAATCAACTCTTGGGGTGCTTCAGGTCTTATGAGCGGCACATTATGTTCAATTGCCCAGTTACTTACAGGAGACATGCGCAGTTTCCGACCGCGACCAGCTGCTCGATCTGGTTGAGAGATTATCCGAATAACTTCGTGCTTTGAGGAAATTAACCAATCAAGAGTAGGCAAAGCCACTTCTGGAGTAGCCGCTACTCCGATTCGCATTAGGTGTTCCGTCCGAAGAAACTGTGAGGTGACTCCTTAATTAAAACACTGGTTCCACTCTTTAATGCCTCATTAAACCAATCAGATTCTCGAATCTCCTTCATAGCAATCTTGCGATCACTTTTACTCAGGCGATCTATAAAAAGAATCCCATCTAAGTGGTCACTTTCATGCTGGAGAGCGCGCGCTAATAATTCTGATCCATCGACAGATATTGGTTCGCCAAACATATTGAAACCACTCGCAACTGCACGTATTGAGCGAGGAGTCGGGTATATTAAATTCGGGAACGATAAACAACCCTCGTCATCTATCTCTACTTCGCCACTTAAGGTTAAAGTAGGGTTAACTAAATGACCCAATACATCATCTACATTCCAAACGAAGACACGCAATGACACGCCAATCTGTGGGGCGGCAAGGCCAGCACCTGGTGCTAATAACATCGTTTCGGTCAGATCAGAGACCAATGTTCGTAACTCTTTGTCGAAATCAACGACCTCTGCAGCTGGAGTCAGAAGAATCGGATCGCCAAAATATCTGATCTTTTGAACGCTCATTTACCCATCCTACCAAAAAGCTAGAGCGAGTATGAATCAAATTTGATTGTAAGAAACGCTTTTTTTGCAATGCTACGGCGGCGTGCAAGTTCGTGCACGAAGAGCGCGAACTCTGCTCTTCTATCTCGCGGAATATAGATAACAATTTTTGCCTTGCCTTCACCTTCAGCGCTAGGTCCAAAAATTCTCACTTCATTAGGCAACCGTCCCTCAGTAACTGCTTTTCTGAATCCATCCGCAATTACCGTAATCTCTTTGGCATCTGCCATCAAAACTACACTCGCAACAAAGGGTGGCAGGCCTATCTCGGATCGCTCAGTGAGCTCCCTTCGTATCATGGCCCCAGGGCTCCATCTGACTATCGACGAGGTAATTGGATGTCCTTCATCGATGCTCAAAAGTATTGCACCTTGAAATCTTGCCATGGCAGCAACTTCGAAAAATAGTTCACGTGCACGTTCTTGAGACCGTAAATCAGTGTGTGCAAAGAATTTCAATCCTTCAAGAATCACTACTGCGGCATATCCTCCTCTCACTTTCGGGGCAGAGCCAGGGGTTGCCAAAACTAGTGCTGGCCTATTCTCCACATCCTTCTTTATGACATCTCCAAATGACAAAAATAATGGATAACCAGGAAAAGCCCGAGAGATCTCCTCTCCTGCTCGATCTATTCCACGCGAAGCTAAGTACTGCTTTTTACTTTGGCACCAAGTACATGACCAATCAGGGTAGGTCGTACTGCATATCGAGCATATTGGCACTCCACCCTTACTCGTTACTGCTAAACGAGAGCCACATGAACAAATAGCAACGTTTTTGCAGTTGGCACATAACAGAGCATTTCCATAGCCTCTCCGTGGAACGAGAAAAAGAACAGGTCCTTTTACCAGAGCTTTTCGGATATCTTGAAATATTCGACCTGGCAGAAGAGCACCTTCACCAGAAGAAAATGTTTTTACAAGGAGTTGGTGAGAGTGGGAGATATATTTGATCTCTTTTCGTTCAATTAATAGTGAGATATCTAGTGAAGGTACATACCCCATATAGATTCGCCTAAAATCCTCCAACTTGCTTCGCAAAGTTATTACATCACGCACATTCCATCCAGGAGTGCGTTTTTCATAATGATCATACGACGACTCTTTATACATAATGACACATGCAAGGTTTCGAATAGGTGCGAAAACGGCGCTTCGAGCACCTACGACAATGGTATCTGAGGAGTCTAAAATCATTAAAAAATTATGATATCTCTCAGATCGTGATAACGAACTATCCAAACGAATATACTGCAATTTCATTTCCTGAAATCTTTGACACAAAGCATCGACATCATGTTCATCCGGAGCTATTACTAACACTGTGCCATGTTCTGTATTGCCAAGAATTGCATCAACACATTGATCGACAGGATCTTCCGCTGGTTCAAAGGCGACAAAACAATCCGGGCCAATGGATCTCTTACTCTGTTTTTGTGTTATTTCATGGCTTTGAAATAACTTATCTATACTGGCAACTCGTGGCGGTATAGCAGAGCGCACGATGTCTAACGGATTGCACGCCCAGTGGATTGACACATCTTTTATTAGCTGGAGCGTTGTATTCGTGGCAACAGGATGGACCGATAAAACTTTAGAAATCTCTTTGATCGCTCCGCTTGTTTGCGTTGAACTTAGGCGTTCAAGAACAATTGCCTCAACTTCGCGCCCATTAAATGGAACTTGCACTCGTACACCAACCTGAGTTTTAGCCGACAAACTCTGCGGAACCGAATAATCAAAAGGTGAATCAAGGTGGAAGATTCCGCTATCCACCCAAATCCTGGCAAATGGCTTCACCGACGCCAGCACTTCGGGCCGAGCAATTAACTCAGCTTTTAAGCGCAATCGTCTCGGTGCGGCCACTCGCTACTTAATTGCGCTTTGAAGTGCACTCACGCGGTCAGTTCGCTCCCAAGAAAACTCAGCAAGCTCGCGGCCAAAGTGGCCATAGGCGCTTGTTAATCCATAGATTGGTCGTAGAAGTTCCAAATCTGCAATGATGGCCGCTGGTCGAAGATCGAAAGTGGCTAATACCGCATCTTGAATTGCAGAGACAGGAACAGTCTCGGTGCCAAAAGTTTCTACAAACAATCCAACAGGTTGCGCTTTACCTATTGCATAAGCAACTTGAACCTCACATCGACGCGCAAGTCCTGCGGCAACTACGTTCTTAGCGACCCAGCGCATCGCATATGCCGCCGAGCGATCTACTTTCGATGGATCTTTCCCGCTAAAAGCTCCACCACCATGTCGAGCCATACCTCCGTAGGTATCTACGATAATCTTTCGTCCAGTTAAACCAGCATCCCCCATTGGTCCACCAATAACAAAGCGACCAGTTGGATTAATAAGGATTTTCAAATCCTTTTGGGGCAGTTCGATTGTGGCCAAAATTGGCTTAATAACATACTCAATAACTTCTGGCGTCAGAGTTTTAACAACATCGACATCTTCGGCATGTTGACTTGAAATTACAACGGTATCAAGTGCAACTGCGCGATCGCCATCATATTCAATAGTGACCTGAGTCTTTCCATCTGGACGAAGATATGCAAGTTCTCCTGACTTGCGAACTTTAGAGAGTTGCTGGGCAAGAGCATGCGCCAACCAAATCGGGAGCGGCATCAACTCCTTAGTATCATCACAGGCATAACCAAACATCAAACCTTGATCACCAGCGCCTTGTAAATCTAAAGGATCCGCACCTGCTGCAACTCGGTGTTCATAAGCATCGTTTACTCCCTGCGCAATATCCTGCGACTGCTGCCCAATCGAAATTGAAACACCGCAGCTATTTCCATCAAAACCCTTATCCGAGGAGTCATACCCAATATTTAGAACGGTATCACGAACAATAGTATTAACATCGGCATATCCATTTGTTGTAACTTCACCAGCCACGTGAACTTGGCCCGTTGTGATCAACGTTTCAACTGCTACACGGCTTTTAATATCCTGTGACAGTAATGAGTCAAGAACTGCATCCGATATTGCATCGGCAATCTTGTCTGGGTGTCCTTCGGTTACTGATTCTGAGGTGAAGAGGCGCTTTGACATATATTTAACCTAACTGCCGGATGGCGTGATCAAGGAGAAGATTTGCGAGAGCGTCTTTGGAGACTTCCTTGAGCGCTATGTGCGCACCGGTGCGCGTAATAATCATACCCTGCGTCGTATCTTTTCCAAATATAGCTCCACCGCTAACATCATTGACGTAAATAACATCAAGACCCTTAGCAGTTAACTTAGCTGAAGCCGATGCAACAAGCTCACTAGTTTCTGCGGCAAAACCAATCATGATTTGATTCGTTTTGATGGCCGACAAGCTAGCTAATAAATCTGGTGTCGGCTCTAACTCAATGAGCTCCAACCGATCCTTCTTAATCTTTTCGGAGTACGAGTGCAGGGGTCTTGCATCAGCAACCGCAGCGGCCATCACTAAAATGTCGCATGTAGGAAATTGAAGCGATAAAGCCTCGCCCATTTCTTTCGCACTTTCAACTTGAGTTACCTCAACGCCTGAAAGGTGAGATGTATCGGTATTGGCAGCTATGAGGTGAACTTGAGCGCCTCGCAAAAGGGCCGCTTTAGCAATTGCAAGCGCCTGCTTTCCAGAGGAGCGGTTGCCAATAAATCGAACTGGGTCAATAGCCTCTCGCGTGCCACCGCCGGTTACTAAAACGCGTTTTCCAAGCAAATCTTGTCTGTATCCAGTTAATGCATCGAAAACCTCAATTATGGCGGCGGTCTCTGGAAAGCGTCCTTGACCTGTATCACTTCCAGTTAACCGTCCGAAATCTGGCTCCATGACGGTGAAACCCCGCTCTCGAAGAAGAGCGACGTTTGCCACCGTGGATGGGGCCATCCACATCGATGGATGCATTGCAGGAACAATTAGAATGGGAGTTTGCGCAGCCAAAACAAGAGAGGTCAATAAATCATCGGCACGTCCCCCAGCAATTCGAGCAATTAAATCAGCGGTGGCAGGGGCGATAAGAAAAAAATCTGCCTGCTGGGCGATAGAGATATGAGAAACTTCGTGAACATTCTCCCAGACTTGCGTAAAAACTGGACGGCCAGAGAGTGCGGCCCAGGTAGCTGCACCGACAAAGTTGAGCGAGGATGGAGTAGGAACGACCGTTACCATATAGCCACGATCTTGTAGACGACGAAGAAGATCACAGGATTTATATGCAGCTATCCCTGCGCCTACACCGAGAACTAACTCACGCGATGCGCCTGACATGGTTTTAACGAGTTATGAAGCGGTTGGTTCTAGATTTTCGATCGTTAATAAGCCTTCATTAATCTCGCGAAGTGCGATAGAGAGTGGCTTTTCATGAACATGTGTCTCAACGAGAGGTCCTACGTATTCAAGAAGACCCTCACCAAGTTGGGAGTAATAAGCGTTTATCTGACGTGCACGCTTTGCGGCATAGAGAACGAGGCTGTACTTAGAGCCACTTTTCTCTAGAAGTTCATCAATTGGTGGATTAGTAATGCCATCCATAGTCATCCCCGCTCATATCACTAACGCTCATGTGGTCAAGAGGTCAATGCTATCAGTTCTTCCACAACTCGCTCGACTGTGTCGTTAATGATCACCACATCGAAAAATGAAGCTGCAGCAAGCTCATCCTGGGCTAGCTGTAAACGCTCCGCTCGACGCGCAGGAGCATCAGTTGCGCGGCCTTCCAACCGGGAAACTAACTCTTCCCACGTCGGTGGTTCAAGAAATACGAGAATTGCCTTATTGGCGTGGGATTTTATCTGTTTGGCGCCTTCAACCTCAATCTCCAATAAGACGTTGCGCCCAGCCAGCAGCGCCTCCTCAACGGCAGCACTCGGGGTTCCATATCTATTCCCAGCGAACTCGGCCCATTCCAGAAACTCATCGTTTTTCACCCTTCGAGAAAACTCATCGTCGGAGATAAAGTAATAATCAACGCCATCATGTTCATTCGATCGAGGGGCGCGCGTAGTCGCTGAGATGCTAACCCAAAAATCTCCAGACTTTCGCAAACGTGTAGCCACAGTACTTTTCCCAACTCCACCTGGTCCAGATAAGACAAGGAGTTTTCCAGGTTTAGCCGCGTGGGATGTCTTCATAAACTCATTTCTAAGCTCTCTAATTTGATGGCGGCCAAGGCCGGCAATCCTGCGATTTGGCGAAATATTTAATCTCTGCATTAAAGCACTGGCACGAACCTTACCAACACCGGTCAACGCCTCCAAGAGCTCTCGAACACGCATCTTGGCCACTGCATCTTCATTAGCCGCGATCTCCAGAACAGTGTCGATTGAGAACTCGCCCCGTTTAATTTTCGCCTTTATTTCGGCACGGCGTTTGCGATACTGCGCAGCCTTAGCAAGGGCGGCCATGCGTGCCTCGGGAGAGAGTTGTGGAGGAGTGCCCATGGAGCAAATCTAACTTACAAAACTGTAATCAAAGAACTTGCTCGGCAATTTCAACTGCCCGCTCACGCATCGCAACAGGACCATTAACCCATTCTCCCGTTATGGGTCTTCCAATTACGACAAAGTTAGCCCCTCTCTCAATTGCCTGACGCGGAGTAAGAGTGCGCACTTGATCATCGGTTGATGCTCCATCGCTTGGACGAACCCCTGGAGTAATTATCGTTACTCCATTACCAAGGACGGTGCGAATATCTATTATTTCAAGGGGTGAACAAACGATTGCTCGCGCGCCGGCTTCAACTGCAATAGTAGCTAACTTAACCGCACTCACAGATGCATTTTCTTTAAATCCGACTTCCTGGACATCTTTCTCACTCAGAGATGTCAGGATAGTTACACCCGTGACAAAGGTAGATGGGAGCGCCTCAACGGCAGCTGCAACCATTGAACGACCGCCAGATGCATGAACTGTTAGATACTTTGGACGAAGCAATGAAAGCGCGTGCGCTGCCCCACTCACAGTATGCGGAATATCGTGAAGTTTTAAATCAAGAAAAATATCAGAGTCTGTATATTCAAGAATCTTCCTTACTCCATCTTGACCAAAAGTCAGATAAAACTCCAAACCCAATTTATAAATAGATACAATCCCTTGTGTAGCCTTTATCCAACCGAGCGCAGTATCTAGATCTGGAGTATCAAGGGCTAGAACTATTGGTGCCTTCGTTTCCATCGTTACTGCTCCCCGACTGGGCGATGGGCAAATCCAATCGCTCCTTGTAGTGATTCAAAACCCTTGGCTTGCAACAACTCCTTTAACTCACTTTGGACCGTCACCAGCGCCCTAGGATTTGTAAAGCTGGCAGTACCAATTGATACTGCGCTTGCCCCGGCGGCAATCATTTCGAGTGCATCACGGCCAGTTGAGACCCCTCCCATTCCAAGTATCGGAGTTTTAGGCAGAGCTGCATGTACTTGATATACCGCGCGCACCGCGATTGGCCTGATTGCTGGACCTGAAAGACCGCCAGTCTTGCCACCTAAATGCGGGCGCATGGAATCTAAATTGATAACCATTCCAAGAACAGTGTTAATGAGGGCTAAAGCATCGGCACCAGCATCAACGACGCCTTGAGCGATAGAAACTAGATCTGTGACATCAGGTGATAGCTTGGCAATAATCGGAATTTCGCCACCTATAGTGCGACGAACGCCATCAATTACCCTCCGTGATGCATCTGGATCACAAGCAAATACGAGCCCACGGTTTTCAACATTTGGACAGGAGATATTTACTTCGAGCGCACTAATGCCTCCAACAGATCGCAACTTGCGAGCAAGAGTTGCGTACTCTTCAATAGTTTCTCCCGCAATTGAAACAATAATTCGCGCTTTTTGCTCGATTAAGTAAGGAATATCCTTTGCAATAAAGGCATCGATACCGGGTCCTTGCAGACCAATTGAATTGAGCATACCACTTGGTGTTTCAGCCATTCGTGGAGATGGTCTTCCAGTACGCGCCTTGCTCATAATAGATTTTGTGACCACTCCACCAATATCATGAAGTGGAAAAAATTGAGCTAATTCGCGGCCAGAGCCAGCACACCCACTTGCCGTGAATATCGGCGAGGGAAACCAAGCATTTCCAATTGTTGTTGAAAAATCCAATTCGCTCATATAACTCGACCGACTTTTTCCCACACAACTGTTGAGCCATCCATAACCGGGCCATCAATACAAGATCGAAGCATCGAGAGATTGCCTGCCTCGTCCTTTACTGGCAGAACACAGGTCATACAGATACCAATTCCACATGCCATCGACTCTTCCACTGCGCACTGATGGATAACATCGGTGCCACTTGTAATCTCATTAATCGCCGCCAACATCGGCATTGGACCACATGAATAAATTACTGCTATATCAAAATCCTCAATCAGAGATTTGATCGGATCGGTTACTCGACCTAACTGACCCATAGATCCATCTTCAGTGAAAATTCGAAGCGAATTCACTGCACGTTTACCCTCCATTGGTGCATATATTTTTCCTGCAGTACTTGCTCCCAATAACATATCAACACGACAACCCCGAGCATGTAGAATTTCAGCTAAACCAAAAAGAGGCGCGGAACCATATCCACCACCAACTAGAAGTACCTGTACTGGTTCAGTTGGAATTCCGAATGCAGTTCCTAGAGGGACAACTACATCTAAAACCGTTCCCTCACCTTGTGCGCACAGCCACTTACTTCCGGAGCCATGGGGGGCGACTATCAACTCCATCGCCCCACCAAAAGATGAACTATCTGAAACACGTGAGATCGCAAAAGCTCGGCGTAGTACCATTCGCGAATATTCGCCACCAACATTGATTGCTACAAAGTTTCCGGGTTTACATTGATTGGCGACTTCACCGATGCGGATAATAAGTTGGTGATATTGTCCAACGCGTTTGTTTCCAACTAAAGTTGCCTTAATCTGCACAGCAGTTTTATTTATTGTGGCCATTTTACGATAGCCATTCCTGAAGAGATTTTATTGACAGTTCATTGGATTGAAGAAAACGAATTCCCTCCACAGCCGCGTTAAACCCAGCCGTCGTTGTGATAATTGGAATTGAACGCTGCACCGCCGCTGTGCGGATTAGCCAACCATCGGCTCTTGTGCCACGACCAACAGGAGTGTTAATTACCAAGTCGATCTCTCCAGCATTAATAATCTCGACGATTGTTCGCTCGCCCATAGGACCTGAGCCATCTGAATTTTTACGAACTGGAATTGAAACTACTCCGTGGTGGGCTAGAAACTCAGAGGTACCTTCAGTAGCCAGTAGCTTAAAGCCACACTCGATTAATCCCGCCGCCGCAGCCACACCCGATAACTTATCTTTATCGGCAAGAGAGATAAAAACCGTTCCAGCTTTTGGAAGAGGGCCAAAGGCCGCTATCTGAGATTTGGCGTAACTTTCGCCAAATCCCGGGGAAATTCCCATCACTTCACCCGTTGAACGCATCTCAGGACCTAAGATTGAATCCACACCACGCCCATCTGTGCGCCGAAAACGATTCCATGGCAATACTGCCTCTTTGACGCTTACTCCCCTAGCTACGCCATCTCCAGTGCGTGGTAGAAGCCCTTCGCTGCGCAGCTCGGCGATTGTTGCGCCCAGTGCGATGCGCGCGGCTGCTTTAGCCAGAGCTATGCCAGTAGCTTTGCTTACAAATGGCACGGTTCGAGATGCTCTGGGATTAGCTTCCAGAACATAAAGAACCTCATCGGCAATTGCAAATTGAATATTAAGTAGACCAAGAACACCGACGCTATGAGCAATTTTATATGTCGCCGATTTTATTGCCTCTAACTGAGAGTTGGTGATGGTCATAGAAGGTAGTACACAAGCGCTGTCACCACTGTGAATTCCAGCCTCTTCAATGTGCTCCATAACCCCACCAAGAAAGAGTTCAGAACCGTCAAAAAGTGCATCGACATCAACTTCAACTGCACTATCTAGAAAGCGATCTACCAATACTGGATGATCGGGAGTTATATCTGTGGCTCTAGTAATGAAACCACCTAAAGCTTCATCATCATAAACAATCTCCATACCTCGGCCACCTAAAACAAATGATGGCCGCACCAACACTGGATACCCAATTCTCGTTGCGATTCTCTTAGCCTCTAACTCTGATGAAGCCATCCCAAACTCAGGCGCATTAAGATTTTGTTCCAACAAAATCTCTCCAAAAGCGCCCCGCTCCTCAGCTAAATTAATCGCTTCCGGACTCGTTCCAAGGATTACTACTCCATTGGCCTTTAATTGTGCCGCTAATCCCAAAGGGGTCTGACCCCCAAGCTGAGTAATTACTCCCAATAAAGGACCGGCAAGAGTTTCTGCATGAATTACCTCTAAGACGTCCTCTAAAGTTAGGGGCTCAAAATAAAGTCTATTGCTTGTGTCGTAATCGGTCGAAACAGTTTCAGGGTTGCAATTAATCATAATGGTTTCAAAACCTGCCTCACGGAGTGCGAAAGAGGCATGAACACATGAATAATCAAACTCAATTCCCTGACCTATACGATTTGGCCCGCTACCCAAAATAATCACGGCCGGCGTACTTCTTGTACGAACTTCACTTTCTTCCTCGTAGCTTGAGTAATGGTAAGGAGTAAAAGCCTCAAACTCTGCTGCACATGTATCAACGGTCTTATACACTGGTCGAATAGATAGATGGTGACGCACTCGACGCACTTCATCCTCAGAAATTCCTCGTAGTAATGCGATTTGATTATCTGAAAACCCCGACGACTTAGCCAATTTCAAAACATTTGCACTTAGCTCGCCAGGTAGGGCAATCAACGCGGCCTGTTCATTGATGGTTTGAATCTGTCGCAAGAACCAAGGGTCAATTCTGCTGGCTTCGAACACTTGATCGATTGTCGCTCCACCCCACAGGGCGCGCTGGACTTGTTGCAAGCGATACTCGGTTGGTGTTTGCATTGCATGTAAAAGCCCATCGCGCTCGCTCTCACTCACACTAGGCCAAGTAAAAATCGCCTCTTTACGTTCTAGCGATCGAAGCGCCTTCATCAACGCCTCTGAGAAGGAGCGGCCTATAGCCATCGCCTCTCCAACGCTTTTCATCGTAGTAGTCAATCGCGGATCTGCATCCGAGAACTTCTCAAAAGCAAATCGAGGAACTTTGACAACTACATAGTCTAAAGTCGGTTCAAAGGAGGCCGGAGTAACTTTGGTAATGTCATTGTCTATCTCATCTAATGTATAACCGATTGCCAACTTAGTTGCAATCTTGGCGATTGGAAATCCAGTAGCTTTCGAAGCAAGTGCACTTGAACGAGAAACCCGCGGATTCATTTCAATAACAATAATTCTCCCATTAACAGGATTCACCGCAAATTGAATATTGCATCCGCCTGTATCAACCCCAACCTCTCGGATAATGTTAAGTGATAAGTTCCGCAGTTTTTGATACTCAACATCTGTCAGGGTCATTGCCGGAGCTACAGTTATTGAATCACCCGTATGGACCCCCATGGGATCAACATTTTCTATACTGCAAACAATTACGACATTGTCTTTGTGATCACGCATTACTTCTAGTTCATACTCTTTCCAGCCGATAATCGATTCTTCCAATAGAACTTCAGAAGTTGGACTGTAACGAAGACCTGCACCGGCGATCTGCTTGAGTTCGTCTTCGTCAAAAGCTATTCCGGAGCCGAGCCCACCCATTGTAAATGATGGACGAACGACGACTGGATAGTTCAAACTTTCAACGGCAGTAAAGATCTCCTGCATTGAATGGCAGATTATTGATAGAGCTGATTCTCCGCCGACTTTCGCCACAATATCTCTAAAGAGTTCGCGATTTTCTCCACGATTTATCGCAGCAACATCAGCGCCAATTAAACGAACACCGTATCTAGAAAGTGTTCCTCGTTCAAATAACTCGATTGCAGCATTGAGTGCAGTTTGTCCACCTAAAGTTGCCAGCACGGCATCTGGCTTCTCTCGAGCAATAATCTTTTCAATAACTTCAGGAGTTATGGGTTCGATATATGTTGCATCGGCGAACTCAGGATCCGTCATAATTGTTGCAGGGTTAGAGTTTACGAGGATTACTCGAATTCCCTCTTCGCGCAAAACACGGCAAGCTTGAGTACCTGAATAATCGAACTCACATGCTTGTCCAATAACTATTGGGCCACTCCCGATTACCAGTACTGACTTAATGGAAAGGTCTAGTGGCATCAGGCAGGTAATTTCTTGCTCATCAAATCAACAAAACGATCGAAAAGATATGCCGCATCATGTGGACCTGCTGCCGCTTCTGGGTGGTATTGGACAGAAAAGGCTGGACGATCTAGCAGTTGTAAACCCTCCACGACTCCGTCATTGAGAGATATATGAGTAACTTCTCCCTCACCGTACACGGTTGAAAATTTCGCATCACTCGGAGCTTTGAGGGCAAAACCATGATTATGCGATGTGATCTCTACTTTTCCCGTGTTCTTATCTAAAACAGGTTGGTTAATACCACGGTGACCAAAATTCAATTTATAGGTTTCAAAACCGAGGGCTCTACCCAATATCTGATGTCCGAAACAGATTCCAAAAATGGGAATTTTCCTAAGGAGTAACCCTCTTACAAGCTCAATGGCATCCACCATTGTTGCCGGATCTCCAGGGCCATTGGATAGAAACACACCATCGGGTTTTAGATCGGTAATCTCTTCGAGAGTTGAGTTGTATGGAAGTACATGAACCTCAACTCCTCTCGTCGCTAATGCTCGAGGCGTTGCTGCCTTAATACCCAAATCCAGAGCAGCGACCACAAACTTTCTCTCTCCAACGGCAGGAACAACATATGGAATAGGAGTCGAAACATCGGCAACGAGAAAGGCTCCGGACATCATTTCAACTTTTCGAACCTCTACGACCATTTCTTCGCGCGTTAAATCTAAGTTTGAAAATATTCCTACACGCATCGAACCTCGTTCACGTAAATGACGAGTGATTGCGCGCGTGTCCACGCCTTGAAGTCCTACCACTTCTTGTGCAATTAGCTCACTCTCTAAATCTCTCTCACTACGCCAATTCGACGATAGGGTGGAAGGATTACGTACAACAAAACCAGCAACCCAAATTTTCTTCGACTCATTATCAAAAGAGTTGACACCAGTGTTACCAATATGAGGCGCAGTCATCACAACAACCTGTTTGTGATAAGAGGGATCTGTTAAAGTTTCCTGATAACCAGTCATACCGGTTTGAAATACCGCCTCTCCAAAGCTCTTTCCAGTGGCTCCCCAGGCCTTACCTTCGAAAATCCGACCGTCATCTAAAACTAAAAATGCCTCGCTCATAATCCAACCTCTTTTGAAACGAGTAAACCATCAATAAGTGTTGGTAATCCATTAAAAAACGTGTGCGTTACAACACCAGGTAGTTCATATCCATGAAATGGAGTATTCCGGCTTTTAGAAGCTACAAGATCTCGGTCAACTACCCAGGTTGCACTGGGATCAATAATCGTGATGTTAGCTTTTGTACCTAGCGCCAGATTTTTACCGTGGTTTTCATAACCACCTATTCGTGCCGGTGCGCTAGAGAGACGATCTGCAACTCCAGCCCACGTTAACATTCCAGTATCTACCATTGTTTTTTGAACTATTGAAATTGCAGTTTCCAGTCCGAGCATTCCAAAACTTGCCTCTTGCCATTCGCACTCTTTGGATTCAACACTATGCGGTGCATGATCGGTAGCAACAATATCGATGGTTCCATCGGCAAGTGCCTCTCTCAAGGCCATCACATCCCTCTCACTTCGTAATGGAGGGTTAACTTTGAAAATAGGATCATATGAGCGAGCTAACTCATCGGTTAATAGTAAATGATGTGGCGTGACTTCAGCTGTGACATTTATCCCGCGTGCTTTTGCCCATCGGATTATCTCTACTCCTCCGGCCGTTGTTACATGACAGATGTGTAGACGGGATTTAACATGATCAACCAATAAAACATCACGTGCAATAATCGCCTCTTCAGCAACGGCTGGCCATCCTTTTAGACCCAGAATCGCAGATACACTTCCTTCATTCATCTGTGAGCCAACGGTTAAACGAGGTTCCTGGGCGTGTTGAGCGATTACACCATCGAATTTTTTGATGTACTCAAGTGCCCGCCGCATTACTAATGGGTCGAAAACACAGTTTCCATCATCGCTAAAAACTCTCACTCCTGCAATCGAATCGGCCATCGCACCGATTTCTGAGAGAGATTCACCTTTGAGACCCTGTGTTACCGCACCGATTGGAAATACATCTACAAGACCAGCCTCTTGACCTAATCGAAATACCTGTTCGACGACACCTGCATTATCGGCAACGGGAGAAGTATTGGCCATCGCAGAGAGTGCGGTGAAACCACCCTTAGCACCAGATTTTGAGGCAGATAAGACGGTTTCTGCATCCTCTCGTCCGGGTTGGCGAAGATGCGTGTGCAGATCGACTAAACCTGGAAGAACCACAGAGCCTGAAACATCGTATACCGTCGCCTCATTATCGACGATATTGGGCGATATTGAATTGATGAGACCATCAACAATAAGCAGATCGGCGCGATCTCCCTGTGGCAGTATCGCGGCTTTTAACAAGTAGCGATTAGTTGTCTTCATTTCTTTCCTGCTTCCAAAGGGTGACCGGCAAGTAAAACGTACAAAATAGCCATTCGAACACTGACTCCGTTAGCCACTTGTTCTACGATGACCGAACGTGCACTATCTGCAACTTCAGCGGCAATTTCCAAGCCACGATTCATCGGCCCAGGATGCATAATGATTGAGTTTGCTGACAATGATTTCAATCGTTCGGCATTTAAACCAAAGTAACGAGAATATTCGCGTGCGTTAGGAAAATAAAGATCACCCATTCGCTCTTGTTGAACCCGCAACATCATTACTACGTCAACGGTTGGAATAACACTGTCCAAATCGTAGGAAATTGTAACTGGCCACGACTCTACACCTACTGGAAGAAGTGTAGGAGGTGCAACTAAAACAACACTGGCACCTAATAGGTGTAAGAGCAAAACATTTGAGCGAGCGACTCGAGAATGCAAAACATCTCCAACTATTGCAACTCGAATTCCATGTAAATCACTAGAACCCTTTCCCAGATGTTTTCTAATCGTGTATGCATCCAAGAGCGCTTGACTTGGATGCTCATGAGTTCCATCCCCTGCATTAATTACAGCGCCTCGCATCCATTCCGAGTCAGCTAATCGCTGTGGAGCACCTGAGGCGCTGTGGCGAATAACAACAGCATCAGCACCCATGGCCTGCAACGTCAATGCTGTGTCTTTTAAAGACTCGCCCTTACTTAAACTCGATCCTTTAGCAGAGAAATTAATTACATCTGCCGACAGACGTTTAGCTGCAGCTTCAAAAGAAATTCTCGTACGAGTTGAATCTTCGGCAAAGAGATTAACGACTGTTCGTCCGCGCAATGTCGGAAGTTTTTTAACTGCACCCTCACTAATACGCGCCAACTCACTTGCTGTGTCTAGAATCGATATGGCCTCGATCTTGCTTAGCTCTGAAACTGAGAGCAAATGTCGCATTAGCTTTCCTCAATCAATACTTCATCCACGCCATCCAACTCGGTCAAATGCAGCCTCACTGATTGGGAAATTGATGTTGGAAGATTCTTTCCGACAAAATCTGCTCGAATGGGAAGCTCACGATGGCCTCTATCTACAAGTACAGCCAGTTGAACCGTATGAGGTCGGCCGATCTCGCCCACGGCATCAAGGGCCGCTCTAATTGTTCGACCAGAGAATAGAACATCATCAATGAGAATTAACTCTCTTCCATCGACGCCTTCAGGTGGAATCGACGTTGGCATAATCGCGCGAGGCGCTCTCATCCAAAGATCATCTCGGTGCATAGTGATATCGAGCATTCCTACTGGTATCTGATGGGCGGCGATCTCCCCCATAATCGTTGCGACTCGAAGGGCAAGGTGTGCCCCGCGAGTTGGAATACCTAAAAGAGTTATCTGTGATGAGTCAGGGTTCGCCTCTAAGATTTCGTGGGAAATACGTATCAACGCACGAGAAATATCGGAGGCTTGCAGAGCAACGCTCATGAAAAAACTCCTTCCCCATCTCTCAGGACGGGTCGTTAAAGGATACGTCGGTACTATAGCACCGACTGCTTTAAGGGTGTGGATAAAAATTCTGCTCTCTCTGAGCGCCCCAGTAATCTCGCCCGTATGACAACAATTGAGCTTGTTTCCTCGAGGGTTCGCGCAATTCGCATCGCGAAGGGTTTAACGCTGCACGAGGTAGAAGTTGCCAGTAATCGCCGTATCCGAGCCGTAGTTCTCGGTTCATATGAAAGAGGCGATCGCACGTTGAGTGTACGTATGGCCATAGTAATTGCCCAGTTCTACGGAGTACCTCTGAGCTATCTCTTGGAGGAGCCTGAAAGGCCTGCGGGAAAGGCCAGTGCCGTAGTTCTCGATCTACGCCGATTTCGCATGATAGTGGCAGATTCCACATTGCCTCCACTAATCATCTCAACCCTGGCAAGCGCAATTACTTTCACTGGAGAGATAATAAAACTTCGAAATGATTGGAATGGTGAGCTCATATCACTGCGAAGTAGCGATTTGACTTTGCTCGCTGCGGCAATTGGTATACATCAACGCGAGTTAAACGAGATTCTGCGATCACACAGATTACTCATTGAAGCTAAATAGCCAAGCTCTCTTTAATTGATGAGATTCGCCCTAGGACTCCATGAATAAATCCAGCAGAGCTATCAGTCGATAACTCTTGTGCAAGCAGTAGCGCCTCATCGATGGCAACTCCATCAGGAATCGAAGTAGCCCAGAGAATCTCAAAGATGCCGATTCTGAGAATATTTCTATCCACTGCAGGTAAGCGATCCATATCCCAGCCTTGAGCATATGTGGTGATGAGTTCATCGATTTTACGATAGTTATTGCTTACACCGATAACTAATTCGCGAGTGTAATCACGAACAGGCCTAGCATCTGGACCCTCTTCGCCTACATCACGTAGGGCAAGTGTCTCTACTGCACTAGTGCCACGAATATCAGCCTCGTACAGAAAGTCCAGCGCGGCCTTTCGCGCCTTACTGCGTGCCGACACTAGCTAGCGCGGCCTTGATAAGAGCCATCACGTGTATCTACCATAACTATCTCATCTTGCTTAATAAATAGAGGAACCTGAATCTCAATTCCGGTCTCGACGGTGGCAGGTTTAGTACCACCCGATGAACGATCTCCCTGAATTCCAGGCTCTGTATAAGTAATCTTTAAAGGTACTGCAGCGGCCAATTCGATGTACAAGGGATTGCCATCATGAACTGCTACGACTGCATCGGTATTTTCCAGCATGTAGTTAGACATTTCACCGACTGTTGCCATAGAAATTGTCATTTGATCGAAAGTCTTTGTATCCATAAACACAAAATCTTCACCCTCTTTGTACAGGAACTGCATATCGCGCTTTTCTAGAATTTCGATATCAATCTTGACTCCTGAATTGAAAGTTCTATCAATGACCTTACCGGTCAAAACCGACTTCAACTTAGTGCGTACGAAGGCAGGGCCTTTGCCTGGCTTCACATGTTGAAATTCAATAACATTCCACAGCTGCCCCTCAATATCTAAAGTAATTCCATTTTTCAAATCAGCTGTTGTTGCCACAGTTAAAGCTCCACTCATTGAATAAAATCGGCTATCCATTGTGATAGCAAGGGGTTAAGGATACCCGCTCACTGATAGTGCTCAGTTCGCCTACCTGATCAAGTTTTTAAGCGCAATTATGGCTAATACGTATGAATTCGGACCAAATCCCGCAATTGTTCCATGTGCAACGCCCGAGATTACTGATGTATGGCGAAACTCTTCGCGCGCCATAGGGTTGGAGAGATGAACCTCTATCAAAGGTGAGTTCACTAACTCTGCAGCATCGCGTATTGCAAAAGAATAATGTGTGAAGGCCGCTGGATTAATTATCACCGGTAGATTTAAGTCGGCGGCCTCATGTAGCCAACTAATAATCGTCGCCTCATCATCACTTTGTCGAACATCGGCAGATAAACCGTGTTTCAATGCTGCGCCTTCAATTAAACTCTTTAACTCCCCATAATTGAGATCTCCATACATTGAAGAGTCTCGAATATCTAGGCGCGCAAGATTTGGACCATTGATTACTAAAATCTTCATGAGCTAACTCTCTCATAAGCTGCCAAGAGCTCGCTCTGGCTCACGCCCTCTATTCGAATGCAGTGTCCAACATCGGAAATAGCTACAAAGCGCATCATTGCGCCACGTGATTTTTTATCTAACGCAAGCATTGGAAGTAATTCTGACCAGGCCGAGCGCGGATATGAAATTGGTAGATTAAGCCCACTTAAAACTTCGCGATGGAGATCGACTAACTCTTTGCTCAAATATCCCTTTAAGTGGGCTAGCTCTGCGGCATACACCAAGCCGATGGCGACAGCCTCTCCGTGACGCAGTGAGTACCTGGAGTGCATCTCAACGGCATGACCCAGAGTGTGTCCGTAGTTGAGAATCTCCCTGCCAAAACTTTCTTTGAAATCATCCGAAACTACAGCCGCTTTAACTGCTACTGCCGCGCTTATAAGAGCAATCACAGTTGGCAGATCTTCGCGAAGGGCGGAAACCTCTTTTCCAACTAAGGAATCTAAGATGGCCTTATCGGCAATAAAACCACATTTAGCTACTTCGGCCATGCCCGCACAAAAATCGCGATCTGAAAGCGTCGACAACCATGATGTATCGATAAGAACACTGTTTGGAGAGTGAAAAGCACCAATCAAATTTTTACCAAACTCACTATTAATCCCCGTCTTTCCTCCAACTGAGGCATCAACCATTCCCGCAATACTTGTTGGAATGGCGACCCAGCTAATACCGCGAAGCCATGTTGCGGCAGCAAATCCAGCGACATCCGTTACCGCGCCCCCTCCAATTCCAACAATTAAGTCAGAGCGCGTAAAGCCGGCAGAGGCAAGCCAACTCCACAGTGAAGTTAGATTCTTAAAACTCTTAGCGTCCTCACCATCTGGGACGGTGAAATAGAAAACCTCACTATCGCAATCAAATTGAATGGCCGAAGACATTTCCTGAGTGTGAATAATTCCCACTCTAGTTCTGCTCTTTGCAAGGGCGAGAAGTTGCGATCTCCAATCACAATCTACTATCACGTTGTACTCGTGCTCGGCCTTGACCTTTATTAATTTCACTTATATCCCCGATTTTATAGTGTGAACTATCTCATCAATACTCATAGAATCAACTTTAATTACTATGGTCGCTAATTTCTCGTAAATTGGTCGCCTTGCATCGTAAAGGCTTTGCCACTGGGCACGTGGATTTCCAAGAAGCAAAGGTCTATCACGATTAAAACCTACACGGGGCGCTGCAACCGATAAAGAGACGTCTAGAAAAACTATCGGGAACTCCTTCTCGGTAAGTGCAGCTTGAGCACGCTCAGAGATTGGCGCTCC
>CAYGHJ010000003.1:0-38651 GCA_964349605.1 uncultured Candidatus Planktophila sp.
CCATCGCTAACCCACAGATGCCAGAAGTTGGCGAGCGTTACTTAGGTACGGTCGTGAAGTTGGCCGCATTTGGTGCCTTTATCTCATTGATGCCAGGAAAAGATGGTCTTCTACATGTATCTCAGATTCGCAAGATGCATGGTGGAAAGCGCATTGAAAACTTGGAAGAGGTGATGAAGGTTGGCGACAAGATTCAAGTTGAAATCGGTGAGATTGATCCAAAGGGCAAGTTGTCTTTGGTCCCAGTCCTTGAAGATGGAACTACTGGTTCTGCTCAATAAATGAGCGTTCATCGCACAGTTTTGCCTAGCGGTCTGCGTATCGTTACTGAAGAAGTCTCTTCGGTACGCAGCGCCGCCATCGGTATTTGGGTAAATGTTGGTTCAAGGGATGAGAGCCCGGCCGTTGCTGGGGCCTCGCACTTTCTCGAACATTTATTGTTTAAAGGTACAACTCGTCGAACAGCGTTAGAGATTTCTTCATCTATCGAATCTGTCGGTGGTGAGATGAACGCTTTTACATCCAAGGAGTACACCTGCTTTTATGCACGTGTAATCGATACAGATTTACCCATGGCAATCGATGTTATCTCCGACTTGATTACTTCTTCGGTGATTACAGCCCTTGATGTCGATGCCGAGCGCAAAGTTGTTTTAGAAGAGATTGCAATGCGAGATGATGATCCAAGTGATTTAGTTCATGATTTGTATGCCGAAACATATTACGGCGATACTCAATTAGGGCGACCAATTCTTGGAACAATCGAATCCATGAATTCTATGTCGCGAAAGAGCGTCTTTAATTTCTACAAGAAACGCTATCTGCCTCAGGATTTAGTCGTTGCAGTTGCAGGCAATATTAAGCATAAAAAAGTTGTTGAAATGGTTGAAACCGCACTTTCAGTCAATGGCTTCTTAGATGTAACGGGTGCACCAGTTATTCGCCCTAACACGCCAGTTAAAAAAACTATACAAAAATCAGTTGGTCTAATCTCTCGCACGACCGAGCAGGCACACATGTTTTATGGCATGGAGGGCGTCGCCCGTCACGATGATCGACGTTTTGCAATGGGAATTTTGGCATCGGCCCTTGGTGGCGGAATGTCATCACGCTTATTCCAAGAGATTCGCGAAAAGCGTGGACTGGCCTACTCGGTTTATGCCTACGCCCAACAGTTTGCAGGAAGTGGCCAGATAGGTTTTTATGCAGGGTGTAGGCCAGATAAAGCTTTAGATGTTCTAGGGATTATTCGAGAGGTATTGTCCGATGTAGCCGATAATGGAATGAGCCATGAAGAGATCGAGCGCGCAAAAGGTTCTGTGCGCGGATCGCTCGTTTTGAGTCAAGAAGATTCAGGTTCACGCATGAGTCGCATCGGCAAAAATGAGATCGTTTATGGCCATGTAATGAGCTTTGATGGAGTTTTGGAGGCGATCTCAAAAGTAAATGAGAGTGATATTCGCGAAATTGCCAGTGCCTTTCTGACTAAAACGCCTACGCTTGCTCTAGTGGGACCGTTTAAAAGCAGCGCTAAATTTGAGAAGGTGTTGAAATGATTAACGTAGCAGTCTTAGGTGCAAAAGGACGCATGGGTGCCGAAGTCGTAAAGGCCGTTGAGTCGGAACCGGGCATGACGTTAATTGCGGCATTAGATCTTGGTGACTCAATTGATCAACTGATTGGCTCAGGAACCCACGTTGTCGTTGATTTCACCACCCCAGGTAGTGTGATGGCCAATTTAGAATTCTTAATAAATAACGGAATTAATGTCGTAGTTGGAACGACTGGATTTGATGACTCCAAGCTTGCGATTGTCAAACGTCTAGCAAATCAGAATCCATCTGTCGGAGTTTTAATCGCACCTAACTTTGCAATCGGTGCTGTACTTATGATGGAATTTGCAACAAAAGCGGCAAAGTACTTTGAGTCTGCAGAGATAATCGAACTCCATCACCCAGATAAGGTTGATGCTCCGAGTGGTACCGCTACCCGAACGGCGCAGTTAATGAGCCAAGCTCGAAGTGATGCAGGGTTAACAGCGATGCCGGATGCCACAACATCAGCGCTAGATGGTGCCCGAGGATCAAAGGTCGGCGGGGTTCCAATTCACTCAGTTCGCGCGCGCGGATTAGTTGCACATCAAGAGGTAATTTTTGGTGGCTTAGGTGAGACGTTAACTATCCGCCATGATTCAATCGATCGTGCAGGTTTTATGCCAGGGGTATTGCTTGGAATTCGCAGCGTTTTAACTCACCAGGGGCTAACTCATGGCCTCGACAAATTTTTGTAAAGGGAGATTATTTTATGTCACAGGCTCAAATCACAATGTATACCGCCGATTGGTGTGGAGATTGCATTCGCTCCGAACGTTTGTTGAATGAGCTCAATGTCGCTTATAAAACGATAGATATTGAAGCCGACAGTACGGCGGCTGAGAAAGTCATTGAGATTAATAGTGGAATGCGCTCTATCCCAGTAATAGTTTTCGCTGATGGAACTCACTTGACCGAGCCATCAGATAACGAATTAAGGGCAAAACTTAGCGCGATGGGTATTATCTAAAACCAGTTATAGATTGCCGCCGATGTAATAGCCGATGATAAGACAACGATTGGAAATGGCGCTTTCAAAAACAAGGCAACAACCGCGACACTCACGCCCGCGAGTCGGTGGTCAATCAGGATCTCATTTTTTTCAGTAAAAGTTTGCACTCCAACGAGTGCGCTCAATAGAGCAATGGGAATAAGGGTATTGATGCGCTGAATCTTTGAATGTGCTAACCAACGCTCTGGTATTGAGTGACCGGTGTATTTAAGAGAAAAAGCGATAATACTTGTACCGATTGTGGCTATCCAAAAAGCGTTCATCGGCGCAGTCCCACGGCAATAGCGATAAAAGCTGAAGCGATAATTGGTAGACCTGCTGGGAGAATGGGTGTCATCGCTAATGCGAAGGCGACTGAAGCAATGGCTAAGGCGCGATCGCGATTATTTTCAAGGCGGGGCCAGACCAAACCTAAAAACGCTGCCGGCACGGCTGAATCCAAACCCCAGGCTCGTGTATCACCCATGGCCTGTGCACCAATGGCCCCAGCTAAAGTAAAGAGATTCCAAAAGAGAAATACCCCAAAGCCCGTTAACCAAAAGCCATGCCTCATCGCACTTTCGCCGCGTTTTTCCGCGCCAAGTGCAACACCCGTTGATTCATCGATAGTTATCTGCGCTGCAATGATTCGCTTGACACCCCGCACTTTTAAACGTGGCGCCATTATTACGCCATATAAGCCATTTCGAACTCCGAGCAAGGACGCAGTTGCAATAGCGCTGATGGCACTGCCACCAGCACCAAGCACGCCTATAACAGCGAATTGAGATGCACCGGAAAATGTTAAAAGAGATAAGAGACAGCTCTGAAGTACAGAAAAACCATTTGCTACCGCAGCCGCGCCGAAGGCGGCGCCGTAGGCACCAACTGTCAGGGATACGCTCAAAGAATCGCGGAGTGTGATGGCTTCAACTTTGGACACGCGGACATTCTGCCGTAGAAATCCAAAGCCACCAAGACGGGCGAGGATAGGGTCACGCTATGACTGAAGAGATTATTTACCGTGACGATGTAACAGTAGAACTCGTGAAATCTAGCGCTAGCGATGCAGATGTTATCTGGGCTGCGCGTGTATCAACTGCAGGCGAGCAGTCAATGGAGGAGATTGGTGAAGATCCATCGAGATCGGCTGGATTGATCAATTATTTAGCTCGTGAGCGTCATGGATCACCTTTCGAACATACATCGATGACCTTTTTTGTCTCTGCTCCAATTTTTGTCTTTCGTGAATTCATGCGCCATCGCATCGCTTCCTATAATGAAGAAAGCGGTCGCTACCGTGAATTAAAACCTGTTTTTTATATCCCATCTAAATCTCGCAAACTTTTACAAGTTGGAAAAACTGGAGCATATACGTTTGAAGATGGCACACAAGAACAGTTTGAACTGTCAATTAGTGCTATGAAGGCCGCTTATATTGTTGCTTACGATAGTTATCAGAAGATGCTCGATGCGGGGATTGCACGCGAAGTTGCACGTGTAGTTCTACCCGTTGCAACGTACTCTTCTATGTATGTGACTATGAATGCACGCGCATTGATGAATTTTTTATCACTGCGTACTTCCCGCGAAGGCTCGCACTTTCCAAGCTACCCACAGCGTGAAATTGAGATGGTAGCTGAGAAAATGGAGGCCGAGTTCGCACGGTTAATGCCATTAACCCACGGCGCTTTCGAAAAATCTGGACGTATTGCGCCTTAAAACAGGTAGAGTTAGCGGTATGAGTACGCCTGCACCTTTTGGTCGAATGTTGACCGCAATGGTCACTCCCTTTAAAAAGGATGGAAGCATTGATTGGAATGGCATTGAAACTATCGCCAACCACTTAGTTAATATCGGCCACGACGGAATCGTTGTTAATGGAACTACAGGTGAGGCACCTACAACTAAATCCTCTGAAAAAGAAGAGATAATTAAAGTCGTAAAACGAGCAGTTGGTACGCATATTAAAGTTGTCTCAGGTGCAGGAGATAATGAGACCGATTATTCAATTAACCAAGCTAAACGTTCTGAAGCCGCAGGTGCCGATGGCATCTTGGTAGTGACTCCTTATTACAATAAACCTCCACAAGCAGGCATAAAGGCGCATTTCTTAGCGATGGCAAATGCAACTGGTCTACCAATGATGCTCTATGACATCCCTGGACGAACTGGAGTTGAAATTGAATCTGACACGATCGTTGAACTCTTCGAACATCCATCAATTGTTGCCCTCAAGGATGCAAAGGGAAATGTAGCTGCAACTTCTTGGGTTATTAAACGTTGCGGAATTCCGGTGTACTCAGGTGATGATATTTTGAATTTGCCACTTCTTTCAGTTGGCGCCGTGGGTTTTGTTTCAGTGTGTGGACATACTGTTGGACATGATTTAAAGGCGATGCTTAACGCTTGGTTTGATGGCAACCCTGGGCGTGCATTAGAGATTCATCAAAAACTCTTGCCAGTATTTACCGGAACTTTCCGCACACAAGGTGCCATTATGACTAAAGCGGCTCTAACGTTGATGGGTCTGCCTGGCGGACACACTCGTCTTCCACTCGTCGATGCAACGGATGCGCAGATAGCGCAGTTGCGCGATGATCTTCGCGCCGGTGGCGTCCTCCTTAAATAATGAATCATCCACATCCAGATTTAGGTTTACCTTCAGCGTTAATCCATGGCGGATTGCGCATCGTAGCCCTTGGCGGCCTGGCTGAAATTGGTCGCAACATGACCGTCTTTGAAACTAAGGGCAAGCTGCTCATTGTTGATTGTGGTGTTTTATTTCCTGAAGATACCCAGCCCGGTATAGATTTAATTTTGCCTGATTTTTCATACATACGCGATCGTTTAGATGATGTTGTAGGCCTATTTTTAACTCACGGTCACGAAGATCACATTGGAGCTGTTCCGTATCTGCTTCGCGAGAGGGGGGATATTGCAATTTATGGTTCTGCTCTAACTTTGGCGCTCATTACAGCCAAGTTGAAAGAGCACCGCATTACTCCACTTACGCGCGAAGTTCGCGAAGGCGGACATGAAGATATCGGCCCCTTTGAACTTGAGTTTGTAGCCGTCAACCATTCAATTCCAGATGCCCTAGCGGTTGTAATCAACACTGAAGCTGGACGGATTTTACATACGGGCGATTTCAAAATGGATCAACTTCCACTGGATGGTCGAATTACTGATTTACGAACTTTTGCTCGACTTGGCGAAGAAGGCGTTGATATTTTCATGGTTGATTCGACCAATGCTGATATTCCCGGCTTTACTCCATCCGAACGTGAAATTATGCCTGCCCTCAACCGAGTTATTGCCTCAACTAAGCGCCGAGTGATTGTTGCCTCATTTTCCTCTCATGTGCACCGAGTGCAACAAGTAATTGATATTGCGTCAATGCATGGTCGTAAGGTTGTTTTTATTGGTCGATCCATGGTTCGCAATATGAAAATTGCACAGGAGATGGGCTACTTAACTATCCCTGCTGGAGTTTTAATAGATGTTAAGGAGCTTGATTCATTTGACGACAATGTTGTACTGATCTGCACAGGCTCACAAGGTGAACCAATGGCCGCCCTGGCTCGCATGGCCAATGGAGATCATCAAATTCGAGTTGGTGAAGGCGACACGGTTATTTTAGCTTCTTCACTTATTCCAGGAAACGAGAACTCCGTATTTAGAATCATTAATGAACTAACGCGGTTCGGTGCAAAAGTTGTGCATAAAGCAAATGCCATGGTCCACGTTTCTGGGCATGCTGCAGCCGGCGAACTTTTGTACTGTTACAACATCGTAAAGCCGAAGTATGTAATTCCTGTACATGGCGAGTGGCGTCACTTAAAAGCAAATAGCGAATTAGCGATTTCAGCAGGCTTGCCGCGTTCTAACGCCTTAATAATTGAGAATGGAGTTGTCGTAGATTTAGTCAATCAGGAAGCATCAGTTGTTGGGGCAGTGCCGTGTGGCTTTGTTTATGTAGATGGTCAAAGCATCGGTGATATAACTGAGGCATCACTTAAGGACCGGCGTATCCTAGGTGAAGAAGGATTTATTTCCGTAATTGTTGTGATCGATTCGCAGAGTGGAAAAATCGTGGCAGGACCTGATATTCATGCCCGCGGTTTTAATGAAGATATTGCACTGTTTGATGATGTTAAATTGAAGATTGAAAAAGCTTTAGCGACTGCAGTAATTGATGGAATAAATGGAACTCATCAACTCTCCCAAATCGTACGGAAAACAGTTGGTGGTTGGGTCGGGGGAGAACATCGGAGAAAGCCAATGATTGTCCCAGTTGTTATTGAAGTGTAAGCGCGGCGAGCCTAGCCAGCCGAAAATTGCCAAGCCTTTAAGATTGTTGGTGTGGCTAAACGGAGAAAATCGAAGTCGAGGAGTGGCGCAGTAGGTAGCGCCTTAGCTCGAGCACTGAGCTTTGTATGGCGATTTATCGCAAAAACTATCGGAAGTAGCGTTCGATTTCTTGCCCGGGGCGCACGAGAGTTGGATCCGGCCCATCAACGAGATGGCATAGCATTTTTCATATTAATTCTCGCATTAATTGCTACTGCGGGGACATGGTTTCATGCAGATAACATTGTAAGTAGAGCATTATTTTCACTCATTTTTGGTGGCTTTGGTCGTGTCGGTTTTGTTGCACCACTTGTTCTCTTATATTTTGCATTTAAATTATTTAGGACTCCAGAAGACAAGAAAGCAATTGGCAGAGTTATCGTGGGAACTTCTGCGCTGCTTATTTCCTCAACCGGACTTGCGCATTTGCTTAATGGTTCAGTCGGCACTGGTGCCACTGCGATGCGAGATGGTGGCGGTTGGTTAGGTTTTGGCGTAACAACTCCGTTAGTTGCTGCATTGACATCTGTTTTAACCTACCCGGTACTGATAATAATCTTTATCTTTGGATTGTTGGTTATTACTGCAACGCCAGTTAGCGTTCTAATTTCACACATCAGAAAAACCTCATCGTGGCTATGGTCGAAACGTCCTGAGCGGGCTGTCAGTGAAGAAGTCTTTGAAGTTACTGATACACCTCCTTTTGAGACGCCAATAGTTGCAGCATGGAATGAAAAACACCTTGATGAAGAAGAGTTGGACGAGGATAGTTTTGATGAAGAGTTCACAGTTCCAGTTCCAGCGTCGTCAGCACTCGTTGGAGTTAATAAGCGACCAGAGCAACTTCTATTAACCGCGGATTCAACATATGAGCTTCCCCCATTAGATTTACTAAGATATGGACCAGCGGCCAAAGCGAAAAGTAGAGCTAATGAAGTCGTTGTCTCGGCATTAACCGAAGTTTTTCTACAGTTTGAAATTGATGCTCAAGTTACTGGCTTTATGCGTGGACCGACTGTGACTCGCTATGAAATTGAACTTGGTAATGCCGTAAAAGTGGAACGAATTACCGCTCTTGCTAAGAACATTTCTTATGCAGTTGCAAGTGGTGATGTGCGGATACTTTCACCAATTCCGGGTAAGTCGGCGGTTGGTATCGAAATTCCTAATGCAGACCGCGAGATTGTCGCGTTAGGAGATGTATTGAGATCAACGGTTGCCGGTCAAGATCATCACCCTATGCTCGTTGCCCTTGGTAAAGATGTCGAGGGGAATTTCATCTGCGCTAACCTTGCGAAAATGCCACATCTCTTAGTCGCGGGAGCAACTGGCGCTGGAAAATCTTCAATGATTAATGCAATGATCATTTCTATTTTGGCCCGTTCGACTCCAGATGATGTGCGATTAGTTTTAATTGATCCTAAGCGCGTTGAATTAACGGCTTACGAGGGGATTCCACATCTCATCACACCGATTATCACAAGCCCAAAGAAAGCCGCCGATGCGCTGACATGGGTCGTGCGTGAGATGGATTTACGCTATGAAGATCTCTCGACATTTGGTTTTAGGCATATCGACGATTTCAATAAGGCGGTAAGGGCTGGGAAAGTAATTGCACCCGAAGGTAGCGATCGCACAATAGAGCCATATCCATATCTGCTCATTATTATCGATGAACTTGCCGACTTGATGATGGTTGCAGCTAAAGAGGTGGAAGAGTCAGTTGTGCGTATTACCCAACTTGCCCGTTCAGCTGGAATTCACTTAGTTCTTGCAACACAACGCCCATCAGTTGATGTTGTGACGGGTCTAATTAAGGCAAACGTTCCATCTCGCCTCTCTTTTGCAACAAGTTCGTTAGCCGACAGCCGCGTAATTTTGGATACTCCCGGAGCTGAAAAATTAGTTGGCCAAGGTGACGCGCTCTTTATTCCGATGGGTGCCAGTCGTGCAGTACGTATTCAAGGCGCGTATGTTTCTGAACGAGAAATTGAAGCTGTGACTGCTCACGTGAAGAAGCAACTTAAACCGAGATATCGCGACGATGTCACTGTGCCTATGAGCCATCCAAAAATGATTGATAAAGAGATTGGCGATGACTTGGATACTCTCTGCCAGGCCGTCGAACTCGTTGTCGGAACACAGTTTGGCTCTACATCGATGCTTCAACGAAAACTGCGAATAGGGTTTGCAAAGGCTGGGCGCATGATGGATCTCATGGAGTCGCGCGGAATCGTGGGTCCATCTGAAGGTTCGAAAGCTCGCGCCGTTTTGGTTAAGCCTGATGAGTTGGAATCTGTACTTGCAACCCTTCGTGACTACTAAAATTTGCCAACTTTGCACTTTTATTCCGAATTAACCCTTTGTTTTGGCCCTTACGTCTATCGCTAGGAGTGAATTGAGTTCTAGAATTAACCTTTGACCTCCGCACTAATTTTCTTAGGGATTGATTAATGACTCTCGGCTCAATGATTAATAAGGCGCGTAAAGATGCCTCCTTATCCATTGAGGATCTAGCTTCGCTAACCAACCTTCGAACCGCTCTTTTGAGTGAAATTGAAGAAAATAATTTTTCACATTGCGGCGGCGATACCTATGCTCGTGGGCATGTTCGAAATATTGCTCGGAAATTGGGAGCAAACGAAGAGGAGTTCTTGCGAGCATTCGACGAGGAGCAAACTAGCGTAAAAAGAAGTATGCAAGATCTTTTGGTTGAAAATAATATTATGCGCAAAGTCAAAGATAAGCGCAAAGTTTCCCTTAAGACTTTACTGCTGATATCAATTATTTCACTAGCTCTTGCCGCCGCTGCACAAATAGTCATGTCAAACATTGCCATCGATGAGCAGGCAACGCCAACGGTCTCTGCAACGCCAACGGTCTCTGCAACGCCAACGGTCTCTACAACGCCATCGCTCTCCGCAACGCCAACGGTCTCTGCAACGCCAACGGTCTCTGCAAAACCCTCGGCACAAAACTCTTTTTCAACCGGAACAGGTGTCGAAGTTGTTATACGGGCCGCGCGAGCAAAGAGTTGGCTCTTTGTCTCTGATGCATCGGGTCGAACGTTATTTAGTGGAGAGATTAATAAGGGCTCTACACGAATATTTACCACGGATGTGAGATTAGATCTTAAGGTTGGCAATGCAGGGGGAGTAGATATTCAGGTAAATGGCAGGAAGTTGGCCTCAATTGGCGCAAATGGTGCTGTAGTTAGCGTGTCGTATGGAGGCGATTCATAACCCGATAGCATTTGCCCAATGAAACGCACCGTTGCTGTTGTCACTTTAGGGTGCTCACGAAATGAAGTTGATTCCGAAGAGTTAGCTGGACGTTTGGCCGCCGACGGATGGAGCTTGGTCGATGATGTTGAGTTGGCAGAGGTCGCTTTAGTTAATACATGTGGCTTTATTGAATCGGCTAAAAAGGACTCTATAGATGCTTTATTGGAGGCTAGCTCCTTAAAAGGAGATGGTACAACTCGCACTGTAGTTGCAGTGGGCTGCATGGCAGAGCGTTATGGAAATGCTCTGGCCGATGCCTTGCCAGAAACTGATGCAATCTTGGGTTTTGATGATTACAAAGATATCTCCGCACGGTTGCAATCGATTGTAAACGGGAATAAACATGTGGCTCATATACCCAAAGACCGGCGTGCACTACTGCCAATTGCACCCTCTGATCGTGCAGATATCCGTCCCACGGAGGAGTTCACGCGAAAGCGCTTAGGAAATGCACCATGGGCACCACTAAAGATTGCATCGGGATGTGATCGGCGCTGTTCATTTTGTGCAATCCCATATTTCCGAGGCTCCTTCATTTCACGTCGGCCTCATGAAATTCTGGATGAAGCGCGTTGGTTAGTGGCCAATGGAACCACGGAGCTATTTTTAGTAAGCGAGAACACCACATCATATGGAAAAGATCTAGGTGATTTGCAGTTGATGGAAAGGATTTTACCTGAGATTGCAGCCATCGAGGGCGTCGAGCGAGTTCGCTTGTCGTACCTGCAGCCGGCTGAGATGCGCCCCACGCTGATACAAGCAATGATTGCAACACCAAAGACTGTGCCTTATTTCGATTTATCCTTTCAGCACACCAGTCCAACTGTGTTGCGTCGAATGCGTCGATTTGGTGATAGCGAAAAATTTTTACATTTGATTCATCAAATTAGAGTCCTTTCTCCAGAAGCTGGAATTAGGTCCAACTTTATTGTTGGATTCCCGGGCGAAACCCAAGAGGACTTTGATGAACTTGCAACGTTTATTACGCAAGCGAAGTTAGATGCAGTTGGAGTTTTCGGCTACTCCGATGAGGACAATACTGAAGCGCTCAACTTAAGTGAAAAAGTTGGGTCAGATGTAATAGCTCAGCGCCTAGAAACTCTCTCTTCATTGGCCGATGAAATGGTGAGTAATCGAGCCCAAGCTCGTATAGGTGAGATTGTGTGTGTACTTATTGAAGATTCTGAGCTACAAGAGGGAAGGGCCGCCCATCAAGGTCCAGAAGTCGATGGTTCGACGACATTCTTAGGAACAAATTTCCCTGTTGGGCAGTATGTTGATGCGGTGGTAATTGATTCAATGGGCGCTGATCTGGTGGCAAAACCCTTATGAGGCTTCCAAACTACATAACTCCAAATTTTATCACCGTAGCACGGTTACTTTTTGTTCCAGTAGGTGCATATACATTGTTTAAAAATGGCGGAAATGACCCTGTATGGCAGTACATCTCATGGATTATTTTTTTCATTTTAGGCTTGTCGGATATTTTGGATGGTAATTTGGCGCGTAGCCGAAATTCGATTACCGAATTAGGGAAGTTTTTAGATCCAGTAGCTGACAAAGTTATGATTGGTACCGCCATGATTTCTTTGTCGATCTTAAATAGATTGCCATGGTGGATTACAATTGTTATCTCAGTTCGAGAAATTGGGATTACTGTTTTCAGATTGGCCATTATCAAACGAGGCGTAATTGCTGCCAACAAAGGCGGCAAAATTAAATCAACTTTCCAGAATTTTGGGGTTGGCTTCTACGTTTTACCTTTAGGCGAAGGTCTATATTGGTTTCGCGATGGCTTTATGCTAATCGCGGTAATACTCACTATCGCAACCGGCTTTTATTATGTACAGTCGGCATTCAAACTAGGCAAGTAGGTACACGTGACGCTTTCACCTGAAATAATTGAGCTCGCAACCGAGATTATTGATACCCTACGCGAGCGCAATGAAACCCTTAGCACTGCCGAATCTTTAACTGCCGGTTCAGTGAGTTCGGCTATTGTGACAATCGCTGGAGCCTCCGATGTTTTTGTGGGCGGCGTTACTGCATATCGTGACGAAATAAAGATCTCTCACCTTAATGTGGACCCGGTTCTAATTTCGGAGCACACATCGGTTAGTGAACAAGTTGCTGTTGCTATGGCACAAGGTGCACTCGCATCATTTAAGACGACGTGGGCAATTGGCACGACTGGAGTGGCGGGTCCGAATCCACTAGACGGCCATCCCGTTGGGGTGGTCTGGGTGGCTATCGAGGGTCCCGTTTCGCAGACAATCGAGCTTTCCCTCTCAGGTGAGCGTGAATCTATACGAAACGCAGCTACAGCGAGTGCGATTGCAACATTTGCGCGTATCCTTAGGCATCGAAGTTAACGAGCTAAATTATTAGGGAGAGCGGGGGTATGGCAATGGTTCTCGTCCGTGAAGCCGTCGGTCTCACTCTTCGGGCATCTCGGACCTCTCAATCACGTACTTTGCGTGATGTAGCTCGAGCTGCTCGAGTTTCTCTTGGATATTTGTCTGAGGTCGAACGTGGGCAGAAAGAAGCCTCCTCCGAACTTCTTAACGCAATCTGTGCCGCTCTTGGTCTTTCACTATCAGATCTTTTTAACGATGTTTCAATTGAACTGGCAAGCCACGAGAGCGTGGTTCTTACTGTAGTCGATGCCGCTTAATAAATACGCACCACAAGTAAACACACATCGCCGCACACACAGTGCAATTCTCATTGCTACTAAAGAGCTTATTGCTACTGTCGGCTTAGCCAATATGACTATGATTGAAATTGCTGATACATCCGAAGTTTCTCGTGCGACGTTATATAACCATTTTCGCGATAAGGAAAGTGTAGTTGCAGCTCTTTGTGAATCTGAATGTGAGCGCTTAATTTCAATTGCGCAGGGTGCAGCTAATGCTTGTGAAGCTTTAGAGCTTCTTTCGATTGAGATCTCAACCGATTCCGCTCTGGCACACATGCGAACTCATGATCCAGCGGCACTGACCAAGGTTTTAGGATTAAGAGAGCACCGGTTGTGGGGCAGATTTGCCAATGAGTTGGTACTCATTACAGGCAGTCAACTGCTTGCTCATGTTTGCTTACTGTGGCTTATGGGACAAGTTCTCCAACCTATAGCCGCGCACAATTCGCGACTGCAGGCAGAGTTACTGATTTCCCGTGCGCATATCTGATCTTCGAGAGCGATTGAGGCTTTCATTTGGCGATGGTTCGCACTTTCCAATCGATATTGCGCTTTCAGAACTTGGGAGCAAAACCGTCAATGAGGCGTTAGCGCTGGGTATAGAGGCAGATCAAATTTGGAAAGCCGTGTGTAAAGCTCATCCAAAAGAGACAGAAAAATATAAGTACTAGAGATGAAACTCACCACAGTTCTTACTGAAGTTGATCCTACAAGCCCACCACTTGTTTTAATCCATGGACTTGGCTCAGCTGCAACTTCATTTAAACCAATTCTCACAGGGCTATCAAAAAATTTTCGAGTGATTAGCGTCGATTTGCCTGGTCATGGAAAAAGCCCATACTCAAAGAGCCAAGCAATGGACCCGGCCTCTCTAGGAGCTGCGATATTTGATACTGTAAAAAGTGGGTACGGGATTGAAGAGTTCCACGTAGTTGGTAATTCACTTGGGGGATGGATTGCACTAGAAATGGCGGCATCCAGAGCTGAGCAAATATTGAGCGTTACCGGATTGGCACCTGCTGGATTGTGGTTAGTTCCAGCTACAGGTCGATTGCCGAGTCAAGCGCGCTCGTACTATTTAGCAAAAGCGCTCAAACCTTTAATTAAAGTTGGTCTTAAGTCGAAACCGTTGCGCAAAATTGGATTTGAACAGGTGAGTCCAAAGTGGCAAGAGCTAAGTTATGAAACCTGCCTTGATGCAAGTATCGCCATTGTTAACTGTCGAGGTTATTTTCCGGCTTGGGATGGCATGATTGGACGGCGCTTCGATGCAAAGGTTCCAGGGAGCGTTCCGGTGACAATTCTCTTTGGGGATAGAGATAACACATTGCCCGCCAATGTTTCACAAGAGCGCTCTTTAGCGCCATCTCACTGCACGTGGTTAACGATAGAAAACTGCGGCCATGCTCCAATGTGGGACCACCCAGATTTAGTTTTAAAGGTTATACAAGAGACTACTTCTCGGTAGCTTCTATCGAAATCACTGCACCAATAAAACTCGGTTGAAAGGGCAGTAAAGGCAATAGACAGGCGTTGAGGGCATGGTAAATATCCGGTTTTCCCGGCCAAGTAGTTTCAATTACATGCAGCTGCGAATTAAGTTCATGATGCCAAGAACCAAACTCTCGATCGATAACATGGAGATCAATGAATGACCACCAATGATCGTAATCAATCAAAAATTTTTCTTCACCTGTGATTCGCCAGAGCACATATGCCGCCATTACCGCCTCTGCCGCAACCCAATGCATTCGGGAATGAACAACTGGTCGCATCTGCCAATCCATTGTGTAAATAAAGCCGCGAGAATTATCAGCATCCCACCCATACTTTTTAGCGTGCTCGTACAGTTTTCTAGCACCTTCTTCGATCCATTCGTGACCTGCCTGGCCTTTAACAAGTAATCCAACCTGCATCACAAGCCTGGACCATTCAAATAAGTGGCCAATTGTGACTCCATAAGGTCGAAATTGATCTGCTGGATTATCGTGATTGAACTCCAGTTCAGGTTTCCAACTGGATGAGAAATGTTCTGGAAGTAGCCACTGATTATTTCGCGCAAACTCATTTATGGTGCGCTTACAAATTGCTAATGCCCGATCAAGGTATTTACGATCTTTAGTTAGATCAAAGGCGGCTGTCAGTGCCTCTACCGCGTGCATATTTACATTGATGCCACGATATCCACTCAAGGAACTAAATTCCAAATCCCACTGATCATTCATCATTTCAAACTCAGGATCCCAAAAAAAACTATCAATGGCATCTTCTGCCCTCTGTAAAAGTTTTGGTGCATCCTCGACTCCGGCAGCGGTGGCCGTAACAGCGGCTAGTAGGAGAAACATGTGATCGTAACCGAGCTTTGAAGTTCCCATCGGCTTTCCCGACGCATCAATGGCGTTAAAAAATCCCGAGTTTTTATGGTCGAAGAACAAATCATTAAGGGCATCTACACCATGTTTTATTAGTCGAGAAGAGTCCTGCAGACCCATCAAATGTGTAAGACCAAAAGCTTGAATCATTCGGCACTGGACGTAGGCTTGGCGAGGCTGGCTCGAATCGACCTTCCCCCGTGAATTCAAGTAGCCAAAACCGCCGTTAACTATTTCTGAGCCGCGCGCAAATTCAATGAGAGACTTTGCCTCATTTAAAAGGAATTTCTCCCCATAAATCGTCGATCCAGTGTCATCAAGTAAAGAGTTTCTCATGCATTTAAACTGAGATCTCTTCACGTGCATCAACGAAGGCGTTCACGCACTCCTTAATCTCATCAAAAGTATGGCTTGCACTGAGTTGTATACGAATCCGAGCTTTACCCATTGGAACAACTGGATACGAAAACGCAACTGCATATATGCCACGATCAAAAAGAGCTTTAGCCATGGCTGCTGCAATATGTTCACTGCTAAACATCACCGGAACAATGGGATGCACACCCGGAAGTAAATCAAAACCCTCTTCAATCATTAATGCTCGAAAGTGGCGGGCATTTTCTCTCACCTTAGCTGCTAGCTCCGGAGTAGAAGTAATCAAATCCAACGCTGCGATCGTTCCAGCCACAACCGATGGTGGCACAGAGTTTGAAAATAAATACGGCCTGGCCTTTTGGCGCAACATCTGCACTATTTCTGGATGCCGTGAACTAATGAAACCTCCAGATGCTCCGCCTAACGCCTTGCCAAGAGTGCCTGAAATAATGTCGATTCGATTTTGAACTCCACAATGCGTTGGAGTTCCAGCCCCACCATCTCCGATAAATCCAGTTGCATGTGAATCATCAACCATAACCAAAGCTCCGTATTTATCTGCTAAATCGCAGATTCCAACGAGAGGGGCAAGGTAACCATCCATAGAAAAAACTCCGTCAGTAACAATGAGGATATTTTTTGCATTAGATGCGGCTTGAAGTTGAATCTCCAAATCAGCTAAATCACGATTTTGGTATCGGAATCTTTGTGCTTTACACAATCTAATACCGTCGATAATTGAGGCGTGGTTGAGAGCGTCAGAAATGATCGCATCATTTTCGTCGAAAAGCGCTTCGAAGAGACCACCATTTGCATCGAAGCAAGAAGGGAAAAGTATCGTTGCTTGAGTAGAAAGAAAGGAAGTTAGCTTATCTTCAAGGGCTATGTGCTGAGTTTGCGTACCAGCGATAAATCGAACACTTGCCATACCAAAACCAAATTGATCTAAGGCATCCTTAGCAGCAGTAATTACCTGAGTATTATTTGCTAACCCGAGATAGTTATTTGAACAGAAATTCAAAAGCTCTTTTCCGCCTGCGTGCACAAGAACTTGTTGCGCACCCGCCAGAGCGCGCTCGTGTTTATAGAGGCCAGCGCTACCTAGGTTATCCAGTTTAGTTTTCAATCCATCTATAAATTCAGGAATCGAAGACATCGTCAACTCCAATCCAGAATTATTTTCCCGCAGTTACCTGATCGGGCAAGCTCAAAGGCCTCTTGCCAGTCCTTTGCGGCAAATCTGTGAGTAATCACTGGAGAAACATCGAGACCTTTTTGCACCATAGAGTTCATTGCATACCAAGTCTCATACATCTCTCGTCCGTAGATACCTTTGATGGTAATCATATGTGTCACGACTTTTGACCAGTCAAATGAAATTGGAGCTTTAGGTAGGCCAAGGGCGGCGATTCGCGCCCCATGCCCTACGTTCTCCAGGATCATTGGCATCGCAGAATTATGTCCGCTCATTTCAAAGGCTACGTCGAAGCCCTCTTTCATTCCTAATTTCTTCATCGTCGTAGAAACATCATCAGTTGAAATATTTATCGCAGCATCCACACCCATGGATCGTGCTAAATCCAATCGATACTCATTTACATCGGTCACAACAATAAAACGTGCACCCACAAAACGAGCTATGGCTGCAGACATAAGGCCGATTGGTCCGGCTCCCGTTATTAAAACATCTTCGCCAACTATGGGAAAACTCATAGCGGTATGTACGGCATTGCCAAGCGGGTCAAAAATCGCGGCAAGTTCCAAATCAATATCGTGAGGGTGCAGCCAAACATTGCTTTCAGGAATTACTACAAACCCGGCAAAGGCGCCATCGCGATTGACCCCAACACCGATTGTGTTCATACATAAATGGCGACGGCCAGCTCTGCAGTTGCGGCAAAGCCCGCAGACTATGTGGCCTTCACCAGAAACTAAGTCTCCGACCTTTACTGCTGACACGTGGGCGCCTATTTCAACAACATGTCCGACAAATTCATGGCCAGGAATGAAAGGTGGCGCCAGATTCGCATCGGCCCACGAATCCCAACTTTCAATATGCAAATCAGTTCCGCATATACCTGTCTTTAATACTCGAATCTTTACATCTGGGTCGCCGACAACTGGTTCGGGTACCTCTTGCAACTCAAGTCCTGGTCCGCGTTGAACTTTACATAGTGCCAGCATCAGATGGATCTCCTCTTCCGTGTTTAAAGCGTACTCACTTCTTGGCTAAAAGTGGGTTTATTTATCGATAGAGGATGTTTGACGGCCTGAGTGCTTAAACGCTTCGATTAAAATGTAGCTATCAAGTTGGGTAATTCCCTCGACAAACATGATTATCAAGTATGAGCTTTTCTGCAATTATCGAAATATCTCGAGGAGCGCATTTGATCCACATCCAACACTCAACTGGGAAACCAGTCACTGCTGGATTTACTACAGCATGGATTGAGAGTGCGCCAGATTCTAAAAGCTGAGTGGTTTTTCTACGTGCCGTTGTTTCAGTGAGCCCACAAGCACGAGAAATTTGATCAAAGGTTGCACGTCCATACTTCGACAAAGTTTAGAACAGACTTTAAAGTCCTAACTCAAACTTTAGCTCTTTGGAATCTTCGGCTTTCATGAACACTGGAATCTCATTTATGGGAGTTTGAACCTCAATCCACTGTTTTCCGGAAAACTCCTCATTGCTCCAAAAATTGATCCATGCACCTTCTGGTAAGTAGATTTTTTGACTCGCTGAATCTGGTTCAATTACCGGAGCGATAAGCAAACTGGTGCCCAACATATACTGATATGGAGTTTTCCAAATTTCTTCATCATCGGAATAGTCAAAGAAGAGGCCAGCCATTAGCGGGCGACCAGTTTTAATTGCCAATTCTCCCTGTGATGAAAGGTAGGGGATGAGTCGTTTTCGAATGGAGGTAAAACTGCGGAAAATTGATATTACTTCGGGATCGCCGTTCTGTTTCGCAATGTTCCACGGAGTGCGATCATTCGAAGGAGTTTTATGGTGATTGAACTCTGAGTGGAACTGCATGATTGGGCAAAATGTCGCCATTGCTGTCCCTCGTAGATACAATTCAGTTGTTGGAAGTGCGCCGCTAAAGCCACCAATATCCCATCCCCAGAAGAATATTCCACTTGCCGAGGCCGTTATTCCCGCTCGAATCGATGCCCGATATGCATCCCATGTTGAATCTTCATCTCCTGCCCAGAATGTTGGATACGCACTGCTTCCTGCAAAACCCGCGCGTGAAAAAGTAACTCCCTCCTTTTGTGTTGAGGTCATTAGTTCATGGAAAGTTTGCGCGTACGCAACTGGAAAAAGGTTGTTCTTCTCTATACCAAATCCACCATCGATATAGCGCAGATCAGCACCCCAAGCGTGCTCTCCTCCATCAGTTTTAAATCCGTCGATGCCCATGTCTGTGAGAAGGTATCGATGAAGATCGCCCCACCATTTTCGAACATTGGAATCCGTAAGATCTGGCAATAAGCCGTCTCGAAACCAAAAACCTGGTACTCGATAAGGATCGCCCGATCCATCTTTGATGACAAGATTGTTCGCAATTGCATGGTTCCAGATTGCGCGAAGTTGCGATCCGGGCTCTCCTTGATCCTTAATGACTGGAATCTGCCAAAGGATCAATTTGGTATCCTGGGCATGGAGATCATTGATCATTTTCTGAGGATTTGGCCAGGCACCGTCACTTGGATAAGTGATTTCCGTTGCGCGCAATCCCTTCGAACCGTCATTGGGTGTGTATTGGGCATCTCTGAAGACTGCGAAAGTGGATTCATCAGACCATGCCTCAATGACAACTACTCCAAGTTCTATTCCATGGGCCAAACTTGATGCAATTTCTGCTTCAACTCGCGCTTGCGTGTTCCACTCATTGCTACTACCCCAAAGAGTGTAGATCCAGCTTGGTGGTGTTTTAGGTGACTCAAACTCGGACAAATATTGCTTGAGAATTGAGGAGGGATCCCCACTATAAATCTCTATTTCACATTCAGAGGCATCGGGTGCAATATCAACTTCGATAATAATACTATTTATTTGCGTAACGCCAACATCATAGCGACTTGAAGTTGATGTATTCACATAGAAGCCATAGTTACTTCCGATAACCATCGCGAATGGCGCTGGCAGATATGTTCTGTGGCCCTGTCCCTTGTACTCTTCGTATACAACAGCATCAACAAACTCTCCGCGTTGATCAATAGAGTGAAACCTCTCACCAAATCCAATCACACGGTCGTGCTCAGCCAAAGGTAGGCAAGTTCGTACTCGGAAAATCAACCCACTTGCATCCTTTAAAATCTCAGTATCGCTAAGTTGAATATTAATTTCAGAGTTTTTGTTTATTTTGAGAAACCCTTCGGTATCTGGACTCCATGCGAGCGCGCACACTGAGTACGGTTCGGTATGTTCTCCGCGATCACTTTCAAGCCAATACGTAACCTCTTCGAATTTGTCAAGGATTGGTAGTTCAATTTCCCACTCGAACTCCCCTGGGTATTCACCTGACCGTGCGGCGGCATCTGCCAGATGTGTATTTCCACCTGTGTATTTCGCAGTCTGACCGTATGGACCGTGGTCATCTGAATGGGCATTACCTAGAAAACTCAATGTATAAATCTCTGTCTTCGATTCACGTCGTAAATGGAGAGAGACGCTTAATGTCTGGTCGTCGGTACGGGCCCGTACTTTCCATGTCTGACCAGCGATTGGGTAAATAGGAACCCGCTGATCTGGCTCATAGCGATATGGATGGCCAAGACCAAGTGGAGCGTGGTTTAACATAAGGCTAATCCTTCCGAATAGCGGCGTAGAGAGATAGGTACATCGCGTGGCTCCAAAGCAAGGGAACAGCCGGCTCTCCCCATCGCTCTATCCATTCGGCCCGTAATTGAGGGTGAAGCAATTTATCGTCCAATTGTTCTGGCAGTTCGAACTTCTCGTTGGCAAGGCTCCCCATCCACGTGAGAATCTCTGATGCTTGATCGGTTTCGCCAATGGAGACTAGGGCAAGTCCAAGAAAACATGAAAGGAGTGGCCATTGGCCTCCACCGAAATACCCATCGTCCAAGTGCCTAAATGTCCCAAGTTTTCCTAGAGTTGAAGAGACAGCATTTATCGTGGAAATAGAAATTGTGTCTGAGGTATCAAATAGTTCAAAAGGTGCGATGAGAGCGAGCAAACTTGCATCAAGTCCGTCCCCACCTATCCACTTTGCAAGGTGTCCGTTGGTGAGCCCATGTTTACGGATGAGATCCATTATCTCTTCGGCCGTCTGAGTTGCGAGATAACGCGAAGATGAGGAAATCTCTGGCCAGGCGCTCGCTCTGGAAAGTCCAGCTGCGATGCTGCCTAGATTTGCAACGTGCTGATGACCGAAGCTCTCTTCCCACCAGTCATAGCTCGGAATTGACCAGAACGTGGATAAATAGGCAATAAGAGACTCCACTGCACGGTAGGTTGCTAATGGGAGTGCACTGCCACGCCCCAAGAACTTATCAAGTGAAAATATCCATGTGCCAAATCCATCAAGTTGAAGGTTGGTCCAGACCTCAGATGATTCTTGTCCATCTTGTGTGTACCGACAATGAAGGTGTTCATCGCTTTCGATTATTTCACCTTGCTTGCTGCGTCTTATTAATGATGCGATTTTTTCTTCGCGAGCGATTATGACTCGCGTCGCCCATTTATGAAAGTTAAGAGCACTTTCATCTTCTCCGTTTGCGCTCATCGCCTCAGCGATGAATGCACCGTCTCGGAACCAACTGTAGTTATAAACTGCAAAGTTGGGCGAGGCGACGTAAGCACCAGTGTCGGATTGATTTGCTTTGATAATATTTAGACTGGCGTCCTTTAGCAGTGAAAGCTTGTCAATAATGAGTTTTACCATCGATTTCTCTAGCGGTTCTTGAATTCATAATTAGGATGGCGTTGCGGCCGATGAAAGCCGCAACGCCACTTTTCTTGTCCCGGAACTATTCTCTTGCGAGGATTGCGTTTACATCCTTCGCGGCTGAATTCAATGCATCTGTAACTGATATAGATCCATTAAGAGCCTTCTCAAGCCATGCATTCACAGTGTCCTGCAATTCATTTTGCTGACGAATTACTGGTGGTGTCACCGGGTTCTTAAGTGCCTCAAACACTGCTGCACGGTTGGCAGGGGGTGTCTTTGACAAGTAAGAGGAGAGTGAAGCCTTGTTAGATATTGCTGGAATTTCCCAGTTAGCGGCAAGGCGGATTTTTACTGCTGCAGGATCACTGGTCATGAACTTGGCCCATTTCCACGCGGCGTTTGGGTACTTTGACTTTGCTGATGCAACTACTGCATTGGCGAAGAAGTGATTTCCTGGTGTAACCCCACCTGGCTCCACTGCAATATCCCAACTAAATGGAGCATCTTTGAATGAATCAAAGAGCCAAATACCTGAGTGGTACATGGCAATCTTGCCAGCCTTGAAAAGTGCATCATCGGCGAGCGTTCCCATTTGCGCCTTCGTCGGTGTGTATCCAGCGGCGGTTTTTCCTACGAGCCAGTTCAGAGCATTAACTCCAGGTTGCTTGTTGAATAAAGCAGTCTTCTTATCGGCGCTGAGGAACTTTCCGCCGGCTTGACCAAGAACTTTGTAAAACTCCCAGAACTGTGTTGGCTGGAAATCAGCATATGTCCCTGCTGGAAGTTTTGCCTTCAACGCTGCTGAAGCAGCAGCTTCATCACTCCAGTCCCAGTTCGAGGTTGGCAGCGCAACGCCAGCAGCCTTGAATAGGTCCTTGTTGTAATAGAGAACAACAGTTGAGAATGAAGCTGGAACTCCAAACTGCTTTCCCTTGAGATTGAAGACGTCGTATGCCTTGCCATAGTAAACACTCTTCTTAAACGATTTATCCTTTGCGGATTCCTTGCTCAAGTCAAGAAGTGTTCCTGCTGCAGCGTAGGTGACGAAGTTCTCATAGTTAAGTTCAAATGCATCTGGTGTCTGATTACCTGCAACTCGGGTTTTGAGTTTGGTCCAGTAGTCGTTGTATGAAGCAGACTGGATCTTCACGTGGATGGTTGGATTCTTCTTTTCAAATGCAGCAACCATTGCTTGAAGATCCTTCATATGGTCAGGAACTGCAGTGAATGTGAAGAAGTTAATTGTTGTTTTTGAAGCAGCAGCAACAGGGTTGCTAGCTAGTCCAACACTTGCGATGAGCAAACCGACCATGCCAGCAGCCCAGATTTTTCTTTTAGTGCCTTGCATTTCTTCCCCCTTAGTAAGTGACGTGCTAGCCCGTAGAGGCCTTTCTCTCATTCCTAGATCTTCAAAGCTTGCGCCTTATCCTTTGAGTCCAGCCGTGAGAAAACTTTGTGCTATCTTTTTTTGAAGTAATAAATAGACGATGGCAATCGGTATAATTGCCAGAGTGGTTGCTGCCATAACCATTGGCCAGTCGGTGAGATTTTCACCCTGAAGATTGGCCAGAGCTAACGGAAGCGTCATCTTCTCTGGGCTGAAAATGATGACCAGGGGCCAGAGGTAGGCATTCCATACCGCCATAAAGGAGAGAATTCCTAGGGCCGCAAGTGATGGCAGACATAACGGCAAGGCAACTGAGAAAAATAATCGGAAGTGATTTGCTCCATCCAGAAGCGCCGCATCTTCCAACTCCTTTGGAATTGCCAGCATCGCTTGGCGCATGAGAAAGACACCGAAAGCCGAAGCAATCATCGGAAGGCCGAGTCCAAGGAAAGAGTCGATGAGACCGAATGTCCGCATTTCGATAAAAAGGGGAACGATAATTACTTGGAAAGGAATCATCATCGTTGCCAAATATATTAGAAACAAAAAGTTCTTACCGCGGAAATGGAGTCGGGCGAAAGCGTAGCCCGCAAGTGCAGAAGTAATTAGTTGAAGAGAAACGACTGTTACAGAGACGGTGATGCTATTAAGGAAGAGTCTTGGCATATTCAATATCTCAAAGACATGCCTGTAGTTTTCCAAAGTTGGAGAGCTCGGGATAAGTGAAGGAGGGGTTGCAAATGCCTCGACACTGTTCTTAAGTGATGAACTAATCATCCAGAAAAATGGAAAGAGCATGATTAATCCGAAGAAGTACGTGAAGTATTTCGGACGGGTGTGATTCTTATGCATAGTTCACCCATTTCTTTTGAAGGCGAATTTGGATTACGGTAATACCCATGATGATTGCAAAAAGAACCATGCTCATCGCCGATGCATACCCCATTTTTCCGTAAGCAAAAGAGTTCTTCACGATATGTTCAACGACTACAGATGTTGAACCTTCGGGTCCACCTGAAGTCATAATCCAAATCTGATCAAAGACTTGGAAATTATTTATTAGGCTAATTACGAGAACGAAAAAAGATGCAGGTGTCAGTAATGGCAGAGTGATACGAAAGAGAATTTGTCGATTAGAGGCGCCATCAATCGCAGCAGCCTCTTTATACTCGGGTGGGATTGCCTGTAGACCAGCTAAAAGAATTAGCATGACCCATCCAAGGTCCTTCCATGCAGAAGGCACAATGACGGAAATCATTGACCATGACTTACTGGTCCACCAACCTGGACCGTCAATTCCGATTACATGTAATGCCGAGTTTACGAGGCCACCATTGGGGTTGAGAATCCACTTCCATAGAAGCGCCACGATCACCCAACTCGTAATGACAGGCAAGAAATAAGCAGCGCGCAAAGCCATGGAACCTTTGAATTTTCGCTCAAGGGCTAGTGCAGCTGCGAGTCCGAGGAGGTATACCACTGGCAAATACCCTGCTATAAAAATGAGAGAGTTCTTTATGGCATTGTGGAAATTTGCATCATGTAGCAAACCTTTGAAGTTCTCAAAGCCAACCCATTCAGGGGAAGAGAGTAAATCCCAAGTTGTAAAACTGAGAACTCCTGCCGCCAGCATGGGAAGGATAAGAAATGCTATTAGTGGAATGAGACTTGGCGCAATAAAGAGTGCGGCTACCCGGCCGTGATTTGTTTTGATGCTCAAGCTGGAAATCCAGAAACTGAGGCGATACGTAAACGATTCTTTACTTCAGTTGATCTCGAGTTGGTGCCCGAATTCCTACTCAACGATGCCTGCATAACAATGGCAGTTGCACCTAGTGCCCATTTCGTGTCATCCCATGGATCAACTTCAATATCGAACTTGTTCATGGTTGATACAACATTTGCATTGAGGCTTTTTTGAAAATGTGGCTGCCAGAGATCCCAGGCTCCAACACCTTCTCCGCTAATGAAGATTAGTTCAGGCCCAAAGACATTGATGACATTGGCAAGTGCAATGCCAAGAGCTTCTGCAGGTTTCTTGAAGAGGGAATTAGCGACTCTCCGATCTTTGCGCGCCAACTCCAATAGTTTCGTTATCGTTGTGCTTGAGGGTATATAGCCGGCGGCTACCGCGGCCGCATGAATGGCTGGACCAGATGCTAAAGTTTCCAGGCATCCAGTTTTCCCACACTCACATTTAACGCCGCCAGGAACTGCTAACACGTGCCCGAATTCTCCGGCACCGTAAGATCCAGCGTAAAGATCGCCATTAATGACTAACCCCATTCCGATTCCGCGGCCGAGTGTGATTGTGATGAAGTTGCTGACATCGCGGCCGCGACCGTAAAGACTTTCTGTAATTGTTAATGTATTGACGTCGTTCTCGAGCAGAACAGGAGTGCTCAATTCAGCAGAGAGTTTTTTACCGATATTCAAGTTCGACCAGCCAAGCATTTTTGAATCTGTTGTGCTTGAATCCAGGGGAGATACGACCCCTGGTACACCGATGCCGATGCCTAGAAGCTGACCCTTGACACGCTTTACCTGTTTGCGCAGCAAATCAGTCAGCTCTTCAACTGCAGCGTCACCGCGGGTGTTGAATGGCTCCTCAAATTTCCAGAGAATTTCAGAGTGAAGATTGACGCAGACTCCGACTACATGATCCTCCGCCAGCTTGACTCCTAGGACTTGTCCTACATTGGCGACGAGGCCAAGAAGAGTCGCTGGGCGACCACCCGTCGAAGGAGATTGCTCTAACTCCATAATCAGCCCGCGATCGAAAAGAAATTTCGTTGCTTGAGTGAGAGTTGGCCCACTCAAACCCAACTCACGGGCCAATTGAGCACGAGAGAGAGGTCCATGAGTCGCGATGGCTCTTAGGACTTCGTTTGTACTATCTCTCATTGTCCTGCCTCCCAGACTTACTTTCTTTACTTACTTTAGTAAGTATCTGGAGAATAGAGGGCAATGGAAGGATGCGGCAAGCCTTTCCCCATTATTTTTTGTAACATTTTGATAACGCGATTTTGTCTAGAGTTTGCCGCCGACTCTTCCGACACGCTCAGTTTTGTCAGTGCTACTTGCTACCTTTCGAACAGGTGTTCGGTTATCCTAACCCTGTACAACCAGAGCGGTTCCACCTTCCGCGCTCACTTTGCCCACAGCCTCTGTGGTCAGTAGTGAACTCCGTCGGTGGGTCTCCGTACCTTCTGGGCCAGACCCAAACGAACTGTCGTAATGGCAGGCGCGTTCTATCGAAAGGAATGAAGTGGCTACTGAAAAAAATAATAAGGCGCAAGATGCTGCAGCAGAAAAAGCAACCACCGAACGCCAAAAGGCGCTCGACACAGCCCTAGCCCAGATCGAACGTCAATTTGGAAAAGGCTCAGTTATGAAGATGTCGGATCGTGCCAACCAGATTGTTGAAGTAATTCCAACTGGCTCAATCGCCCTCGACATTGCACTTGGAATTGGTGGATTACCACGTGGTCGAATCGTCGAGATTTACGGACCGGAATCCTCAGGTAAGACGACACTTACATTGCATGCAATCGCTAATGCGCAAAAGGCCGGCGGAATCTGCGCCTTCATCGATGCAGAGCATGCATTCGATGCAGAGTATGCAAAGAAGCTAGGTGTTGATATCGACGCGCTCCTTGTTTCACAGCCCGACACTGGTGAGCAAGCCTTAGAGATTATGGATATGTTGATTCGCTCTGGCGCACTCGATCTTGTCGTTGTTGATTCAGTTGCCGCTCTTGTTCCGCGTGCGGAAATCGAGGGCGAGATGGGTGATTCGCATATGGGTCTACAGGCCCGACTCATGTCACAGGCCTTGCGTAAAATTACTGGAGCTCTGCATCAATCAAAGACAACTGCAATCTTCATTAACCAGTTGCGCGAAAAAATCGGCGTCTTCTTCGGCTCACCAGAGACAACGACCGGTGGTAAAGCGTTGAAGTTCTATGCATCGGTTCGCTTAGATATTCGCCGAATTGAAACGCTTAAAGATGGACAAGAGGCCGTTGGTAACCGCACGCGAGTTAAAGTTGTTAAAAATAAGATGGCACCTCCATTTAAGCAGGCCGAGTTCGATATTATTTATGGAACTGGCATCTCTCGTGAGGGCTCTTTGATTGACATGGGAGTCGACATCGGAATCGTAAAGAAATCCGGCGCCTGGTATACATACGAGGCCGATCAATTGGGCCAGGGCAAGGAGAATGCACGTACCTTCCTTCTCGATAATCCAGATCTTTCAAATGATATTGAGAGCAAGATTCGCGCTCATTTTGCACCAGTACAGGTCGATGCAGATTTAATTGCAGCCATAGATGAGGCTGCAGCAGAGGTTGATTTCTAATTAGCCTTAACTTCACAAAAGTGGACCAGGACGCGGACCCTTACGAACTCGCGCATACGATTGCTTTAAATGCACTCGTTACGCGGGCCAAGAGTAAGGGTGAGCTCCTGGCTCATCTTAAAAAGCGTGGTGTTGCCGATGACGTTGCCAACGCGATCATCTATCGCCTTCAAGAGGCGGGATTGATAAATGATGCTGAGTTTGCAAAAGCGTGGACACAGTCTCGACACAGCGCTAAGAAATTATCTAAGCGAATGATCGCCGGTGAACTTCGGACAAGGGGAGTTGATCAACTCTCTATCGATACCGCTTTAAATGAGATTGATGGAGAAGATGAGTATCGAATGGCATTTTCACTAGCGATGAAAAAATACTCAACAATGTCGCGATTGGATACCGAGGTTCAAATCCGCCGTATTCAATCGCTCTTGCAGCGTAAAGGCTTTGGCTTTGATGTTATTGGTCGAGTTATTCGCGAATTAGATATTCACTCAGGCGAGCAGCGGTAGCGACAACGGCCGCTGCATGAACGCGGCCAGGTTGGCGACCTAAGCGCTCAATTGGTCCGCTAATACTTACTGCAGCTATTACTTTTCCATTAGGTGCTCTCACAGGGGCCGATACCGATGTAACTCCAGCCTCGCGCTCCCCAACGGACTGTGCCCATCCGCGCCGGCGATCTGCTGCTAACTGAGCTGCGGTAAAGCGAGCGTTAGTTAAGCCGCGGTGAATTTTTTCACTATCTTCCCACGCCAATAAAATTTGAGCGGCCGAACCTGCAGCCATAGTCAATGCACTTCCTACCGGAACTGAGTCGCGAAGACCCGAGAGGCGCTCGGCGACTGCGACGCAGATGCGCTGATCACCCTGTCGTTTATATAACTGTGCACTCTCTCCAGTGGCATCGCGCAAAGCGGCAAGAGCAGGACCGGCGGCGGCAAGTAAACGATCCTCACCTGCGGCTGAACTCAACTCTGCGCTGCGAGCACCGATAGTGAAGCGCCCTAATAAGTCGCGTGTAACGAGCCGATGAAATTCAAGGGCTACTGCTAATCGGTGGGCTGTGGGACGAGCAATGCCGGTTGCGGCAACGAGCTCGGCTAATGAGTGGGGACCTGCCTCTAACGTGCTCAAAATCGCTACGGCTTTATCTAATACGCCAACTCCGCTACTCTTTCTGACCATAGAGTGATATTAGCATCCCACTATTTGATATGGCAATATTTAGGCATAGGAGTAAAAAACAAGATGGCTAAAACGTTAGCGGAGAAAATTTGGGACGAGCATATTGTGCGCGCCGCCGCAGGAGAGCCTGATCTTTTGTATATCGATTTACACCTTATTCACGAAGTTACTAGCCCACAGGCCTTTGATGGTCTGCGCCTTGCAGGTCGCAAGGTGCGGCGCCCAGATTTAACTATTGCAACTGAAGACCATAATGTACCGACCCAAAATATCGATCTACCTATTGCTGATGCAGTCTCGAAATTACAGGTCGATACGTTGCGCGCCAATTGTGCAGAATTCGGCGTTCGTCTTCACTCACTTGGAGATAAAGATCAGGGAGTAGTACACGTAGTTGGACCACAACTTGGTCTGACGCAACCTGGAATGACAATCGTTTGTGGAGATTCCCACACATCAACGCATGGCGCTTTTGGAGCCCTTGCCTTTGGTATTGGAACATCTGAAGTTGAGCATGTTTTAGCTACACAAACGCTTCCATTATCCCGACCTAAGACGATGGCTATTAATGTCGAGGGTACTTTAAAACTTGGCGTGACGTCCAAGGATATTATTTTGGCGATAATTGCAAAAATCGGTACAGGTGGTGGGCAAGGATATGTCATCGAATACCGTGGTGAGGCGATCCGAGCCTTGTCCATGGAGTCGAGAATGACAGTGTGCAATATGTCTATTGAAGCCGGCGCCCGAGCAGGTTTGATTGCACCCGATCAGACTACTTTTAATTACATTTTAGGTAAGCCACATGCACCGCACAATTTTGATGCAGCGTTGGCTTATTGGGAAACTTTATTTACCGATGAGGATGCGAAATTTGATGTTGAAGTTACTATCAATGCCGACGAACTCGAACCTTTCGTAACGTGGGGGACAAATCCAGCCCAAGGTGCACCACTTAATTCAAATGTTCCTGATCCTGCCGATTTAAAAGATGATGAGGCGCGAGGAGCTGCAGAGCGTGCCTTGATCTATATGGGTCTTGAGGCCGGCATGCCCCTTAAAAACATAGTGATTGACACTGTTTTCTTGGGCTCTTGCACTAATGGTCGAATCGAAGATTTGCGAGCGGCTGCGCATGTTATTAAGGGCAAGAAAATTGCATCGACGCTTCGTATGTTAGTTGTGCCGGGTTCTGCCAGAGTGCGTTTAGAGGCCGAAGCCGAGGGTTTAGATAAAGTGTTCATTGATGCCGGCGCTGAATGGCGAAACGCTGGTTGCTCAATGTGCTTAGGCATGAACCCCGACCAACTTGCAGTCGGTGAGCGCGCGGCATCTACATCAAATAGAAACTTTGAGGGCCGACAGGGTAAAGGTGGGCGCACTCACTTAGTAAGTCCACTTGTGGCCGCAGCAACGGCGATACGCGGCACACTTTCATCACCGGCAGATTTGTAAAGGGGCGATTACATAATGGAAAAATTTATCAAGCACACGGGAAGTGCAGTTCCACTTCGTCGTAGCAATGTAGATACCGATCAAATCATCCCTGCCGTTTATTTAAAGCGTGTAACACGCAGTGGCTTCGAAGATGGTTTATTTGCGGCTTGGAGAAGTGACCCTGAGTTTGTACTAAACAATCCGGCCTATAGTGATGCCACGATTTTAATTGCCGGCATTGACTTTGGTACCGGATCATCTCGAGAACATGCAGTGTGGGCGTTGCAAAACTATGGCTTTAAAGTTGTCATCTCTAGTCGCTTTGCCGACATCTTTCGAGGCAACTCATTAAAAGGTGGACTCTTAACGGTAATTCTAGATCAAAGCGATGTTGAGGCGATGTGGCTTGCAATTGAGGAAGATCCGACAACCCAGATAAGCGTTGATGTAGAGCGCCGAAGCGTTTCATATAAAAACGTAACCCTTGGATTTGCGATCGATGATTACACCCGCTGGCGATTAATGGAGGGTCTAGATGACATCGGTTTAACCATTAAAAACAGTGGTTCCATCGATATTTTCGAGAAATCACGTCCAGATTACAAGCCTGCAACGCTTCCAATTCGCGTTTAATTCGAGAAAAATGAGCGTAAATCACTGATTTTCTATCAATGGAACGGGAAAAGGTGAAAGCCTCAAGGCTAAATTGAGAGTTTTCTATGCGTAAAACAGGTTATTTTTAAGGGATTTTGCGCAAAATAAATATTGCGACACACCTACATGAATAAGCACATCACACCTCATAGGCGCGTAAGTTTAAGAACACGTTAAGCGATTGCTTAACATTTACACGTAAATAAGGGGATTTCAATGAATAAGGCCCAATTCATTGCGGCGTTGTCACCACACTTCAACGACAGCAAGAAAGAAGCAGCTCACGCTGTAGATATCGTTTTTGACACAATCGTTCGCACGCTATCAAAGGGCGAAGATGTAATGATCAACGATTTCGGTAAGTTCAAAAAAGTTGATCGCAAAGCACGTATGGGACGTAATCCATTCACCGGCGAGACAATCAAGATCAAGGCTTCAAAGAAGGCCCGTTTCTTGCCTGCTAAGGGCTTGAAAGATGTCATCTCAGGTGAGCGCAAGCTCGGACCTGCACCAAAGCCAGAACCAAAGCCAGTTATTAAGGCTAAGCCTGTCGTTAAGGCCGCTGCTAAGAAGGTTGTTGCTAAGAAGGCTCCAGCCAAGAAAGTTGTTGCTAAGAAGGCTCCAGCCAAGAAGGTTGTTGCTAAGAAGGCACCAGCCAAGAAGGTTGTTGCTAAGAAGGCTCCAGCCAAGAAAGTTGTTGCCAAGAAGGCTCCAGCTAAGAAGAAGTAGATTGTTAATAAAGGCGGGGTCAGCTAAGGCTGGCCCCGTTTTTATTTTATCGGCAGTATTATTGCAACTATGAGGGAGTACAAGGTTTCTTATGCTCCACCAACTGGCAAGCCTCTCGGCACGAATTTAACTTTTAAAATCTGTACGAAGATAGCCATCCCTGTGCTGAATTTAGTCGGAAAGAAACAGTGGCGAGGCGGGCACCACATTCCCAAAACTGGTCGAATAATCGTTGCCAGCAATCACATCTCATATTTAGATGTTTTATTTCTAACCCACTTTCTCTTCCGAAATGGTCGTGCACCTCGATACATTGGCAAAGAGGGAGTATTTAGGGTTCCACTGATTGGCAAAATTCTTCTTGCAGCTGGACAAATACCTGTAGTGCGTGAGAGCAAAGATGCATCCAAAGCGCTAGAACACGCCGTAAAATTACTTGAGGCGGGCCACTGTTTAGGCGTGTATCCCGAAGGAACTTTAACTCGAGACCCGCTCGGTTGGCCGATGGTTGCAAAGACTGGTCTAGCACGACTTGCTATTTTAACTCGATCCCCAGTAATTCCCATAGCCCAATGGGGTTCTCAGATAGTAATGCCAACGTATGAAAAAAAGATTAAATTTTTTCCTCGCACACCTATAAAAATTCTTGCAGGAGAGCCACTTGATATGTCGAAATGGTATGGCAAGGAGAACGACCCCGTGGCATTGACTGAGGCTACGGCCTTTGTAATGCGAGCAATCACCGACCTGCTTGAAGAGCTTCGCGGAGAAAAGCGTCCTCTAGAAATCTTTGATCCACATAATTCAGATTTACCACGCACTGGAAATTTTAAGAGGAAGCGATGAGTAAAGTAACCGTCTTTGGTGCTGGGCAGTGGGGCAGCACGTTGGCCCAAGTCTTAGCTGATGCCGGCAATCATGTTCTCATTTGGGGCCGAGATCAAAGGGTTGTAGATGAGATTAATCAAAGGCATACAAACTCGAAGTATCTAGATGCCAATGTTTTACCCACTGGTTTGCGCGCGACAAGTGATTTACATGAGGCATTTAATTACTCATCGATCTATGTGTTAGCCGTTCCAGCTCAAGCTCTGCGTGAGAACCTCAAAACCTGGAGACCATATGCGGCTCAAAACGCCCTATTTATCAGCACTTTAAAAGGTATTGAACTCTCAAGCCTGCAACGGATGTCTCAAATAATTGAAGAAGTCATGCAGACCTACAACGTTGCGATAATTACAGGGCCAAACCTTGCAAATGAATTAATTTTGCGACAGCCCGCCGGTGCCGTAGTTGCTGCACATACGATGATTAATGCTGAAAAAGTCGCAAAGATATTTTCAACGCCTTACTATCGCGTTTACACCTCGATTGATGTATTGGGTTGCGAATTTGCCGGTGCAATCAAGTCCATTATCGCCTTAGCTGTGGGCATGTCGATCGGAATGGGCTTTGGTGAAAATACGCAGGCCATGGTTATTACGCGGGGATTGAATGAAGTTGCACGACTCTCTGCCGCCTATGGAGCGGATCCCCTCAGTGCTGCAGGATTAGCTGGAATGGGTGATTTAGTTGCAAGTTGTGGATCGCCACTTTCGCGTAATCGAACCTTTGGTGAGGTTTTAGGGCGCTCTGGGTCGATGGCGATTGCTCGAGAACAAGTAATTAAAACCGTTGAGGGCATTGCCTCGTCGGGTGCAGTTCTAGAGATTGCACGACGAATCGGTATCGAGGTGCCAGTGATAGAGGCCGTTGCAGATGTCTGTGCGGGTAGCGTTACACCAATGCAGGCCTTTGACCGTTTAATGGAAATTACTACTCGATCAGAAAACTTTATTCGATGAAAAAAACCACCGTTGCCATTATTTGTGGGGGCCGAAGTAGCGAACATGAAATCTCTGTTCTTTCGGCCGGGGGAGTGTTAGCAGGGCTAGATAGATCTAAGTTTGAGCCAGTGTTAATCGGAGTAACCAAGGCAGGTAACTGGGTTCTGCTCCCCAATGACCATCCGCTGACAATTCAAGATGGTGTGCTTCCAACCGTTGATGAGAGCCTTACACCCATAGTCGCCGATGTTCATGGCTTTTCGGTCGACGGAAAGCCATTGGACATTGATGTGGTTTTTCCAACGTTGCATGGTCCTTACGGAGAGGATGGCACCATTCAAGGTTTCTTCGAAATTGCGGGTATTTCCTACGTTGGGAGTGGAGTCATGGCTTCGGCGGCGGCCATGGATAAGTCCTTTTCTAAAACAATCTTTGCCGCTGCGGGTATGAATGTGGCGAACGGAGTCGTCGTTACTAGATCTAATTGGAAATCAAAGATTGCAGATCTCGATTATCCCGTATTTGTTAAACCCGCACGTGGTGGATCAAGTCGGGGAACTAGCAAAGTCAAAACTGCCAGTGAATTAGAGGCAGCCTTGGATTATGCTTTTACTTTCGATCGCAAAATAATGATTGAGGAGGCAATTGCGGGACGCGAAATCGAGTGCGCAGTTCTTGAAAAAGATGGAGAAGTTTTGGCATCGGTTGTTGGCGAAATAGTGATCGATAGCAAGTATGAGTTCTATGATTTTGAAGCAAAATATTTAGATGATGCAACAACTGTCAACGTTCCAGCTGATATTCCAACCGCCGCAAGTGATGATATTCGGGCAAAGGCAGTTCAAGCGTTCAAATCTCTTGGATGCAGTGGGTTAGCTCGGGTCGATTTCTTCTATTCCAATACAGGCGAAGTGGTCATTAATGAAATAAATACAATGCCTGGATTTACCGGCACTTCAATGTATCCAAAACTAATGGCCGCTAGCGGTGTTGGATACACCGAGTTGATTACCGCTTTAATTGCCACTGCACTCGCAGGAAGTAATGGTGTTCTGGGTAATTAAGAGTTAACGGGCAACTCCTCAACGACTTCGAAGTTGTGGTGGTATTTCTTTCTGGTAGTTTGAGCCATACGCATTTCACAGCTCCAATCTCTTGCCATTTTGATAGAGCGCTTTAATACGCACAGTGGATACTTCCCAGGGATCAATTCTCAGCAAGTTTTTGTCTAAGACTATGAAGTCGGCTTTTTTGCCTACCTCGAGCGCACCACGCTCTTGCTCGCGAAACATTTGGTAGGCAACGTTTTTTGTGTAAAACGTTAGTGATTCATTCATCGTTATTGCTTCAGACATATTCCAGCCTTCACTGCTCTTTTTACCAGGCTTTAAACGATTAACGGGAACGGCCAAAGCATCAAGTGGGGCTTGACTAGTTACCGGCCAATCGCTACCAAAAGCTATGGAGATTCCATTTTCTAACATTGTAAGCAGACGAAACTGGAGATCATTTCTGACTTTGCCGATGCGAGGTTCAATCAAATCCTTATTCATTGGATCTAAATAGCACCATAGCGGTTGAATATTTGCAATAACGCCAAGTTTCTTAAATCGCGGCAAATCCTCATCGCATATCAATTGTGCATGGACTATTACCGGGCGACGGTCCCACGTAGGATTAATTTGCTTCATGGTTTCGATGGCATCTAACGCCTGCTTCACCGCGGCATCGCCAATAGCGTGTATATGGAGTTGAAACTTCAATTCATCAAAGCTCACCACTGCATCTAAGAGTTCCTCATCGCTCCAGATCTTTATGCCATGTGAATCAGAGGCATCAAGGTAAGGCTCCATTAGCGCAGCTGTTCCTGCAGAGAGTGCGCCGTCGGCTAAAATCTTAATACTGTCGGCTCTAACCAAATCTGGATTAGGTAACGCTGCAAACTCTTCACGCAGCGCCACAAACTCTTCAACTTTTGATCGCCATGAGCCAGGTGCCGCCAAAAGCGATAGATTCATCGCAATCGTTAAATCTCCAGTTTTGGCCGCAGCCAGATACGCAAGAGCCATATCTTTTTCAACCCACGAATCCATGGCGGCAGTGGTTCCGACCTGCAGATATGCATTGCATGCGCGTTTAATTGCCGCTACATCCCGCGCGAGTGAATCTGGCGGTGCATGTTTGAGGATTAGCTCCATGGCGTTGGGTTCGCGAAAAACTCCTTTTGGTGTTCCATCCGGGCGACGAGCGATTGTGCCGCCTATTGGATCAAGCGTTAGATTGTTTATCCCTGCACGTTTTAGTGCCTCACTGTTTACCCAAATGGTGTGATGATCGACGGCATGTAAAACAACTGGCCGATGACTTACGACGCTATCTAACCAATGTGCATCGAAATCTCCACCTTCAATAATCGCAGCTTCATATGCTCCGCCAATAATCCATTGTTCATCGGAATTATCATCGGCGAATCTTTTTACCGCTGCGAGAATTTCATCTAGTGAGGTAAGGCCATTAATTTGAGGACCTGCAGCCTCACGTCCGCCAAAGATTGGATGTGCATGGCCGTCAAGAAATGCCGGGACAACAAATGCATTCTCAAGATCTACAGTCTGATCAAAGTGCAGGCTATGAGCTTCGGAACCGATAGCAATAATGTTAGAACTCTCGACGAGGATTGCATCAAAGATTTCTTTCCCCGCAGACCAGCACTGTGCATTGTAAAATAATGTACGCACAGTCAATTAAAAAAAATTAATTAATAAGTAACCGGGCAGGTCAACGTGCGGGTAATCCCAGGGACTGCCTGAACTTTAGACAAGATAACGCGTCCAAACTCTTCCATGCTTGGCGCTTCGGCTCGCATAATGACATCGTAAGGACCGGTCACACCTTCTGAGAGAGTCACGCCAGCGATTGTTGAGACGGCTTTAGCAACCGAACTAGCTTTGCCGACCTCGGTTTGAATTAAAATGTAGGCCTGAATTGACATCGCTTTTCCTTTCGTTGGTGGCCAAAGGCTACTTCAGAGAAGGCGTTACGCACCAGTGGATTAAGGTTAGGGTTATGAACTTTAATGAGGCCCAGGTCATCGCCACCGTGGCAGAAATCTTTCGAGGCGATCACACTGGAGTTCTTGTTGGTATCGGCGATGATGGAGCGGTCGTTAAGACTTCTCCTCAATCGGTTATCACTACCGATATGGCTGTTGAAGGTACGCATTTCAATCTCGAATGGTCTGGGGCATTTGATATTGGCCGAAAGGTTACGGCGGCAAACTTGGCCGATATTTATGCGATGGGAGCTACTCCGCAGTACTTGGTAGTCGCACTGACGTTGACTGGCAATGAGACGATGGATTGGATTAGTGATTTAGCCCAAGGAATCGCCCATGAAGCTAAAAGTTGTGGAGTTGTAGTTGTCGGTGGAGATCTAACGAGGGGTGTGATTAAAGTAATTTCAATTACTGCGATCGGTGAAGTCGTAAAGCCCATAACCCGCGGTGGCGCGCAACTTGGAGATTCAATCTATGTAACATCACTTCCCGGTTGGTCGGCCGCCGGTCTTGCAGTAATTCAAAAAGATACGCTCGATGACCTTGAGGCCTATGCCATAGAAGAGTTCTGCGCACCGAACGTCGATTATTCGGCAGCAAGTGCGATGGCACATGCAGGTGCCACCGCGATGTGCGATGTTAGTGACTCACTCATCACCCAGGCGAAGCAAATGGCGTTCGCCTCTGGACTTTGTTTTAAATTTTTCAAAGAGGCATTCACGGAATCTCCTGAGTTTGTTGCACTCGAAGAGTTAGCTAACAAAGAGGGAATTGATGTGTGGCAGTTGATTTTCGCTGGGGGAGAAGATCATGTTTTCCTTGCAACAGGCGTGGATTTACCTGGCTTGTGCGTCGGGGAAGTTGTTGTAGGCAGCGGTGTAACTGGTTTGGAAATGAAAAAAGCGCCAGATACCTGGCGCCATTTCAATTGAGAAAAATTGATTAACGCGTAACTTTTCCGGCCTTTAGGCAAGAGGTACAGACATTCTGGCGCTTAGGTGTTGAGCCAACCATTGTGCGCACACGCTGAATATTTGGGTTCCAGCGACGGCGTGTTTTTACCTCAGAGTGAGAAACGTTATTACCAAAGCTTGGGCCTTTGCTACAGATATCGCATGTTGCTGCCACAGCGGTACTCCTTTTTAGATCTAGTGATGAGTGCAGAGTCCATAATGGACAGGGCGAAAGGGTATCGCGAGGGGGCGGTAGTACGCCAATCCGTGCGTGGCACGAGCGCACAAAGGCTCCAACGCGAGAGAATCACCGTGTGGTAAACCTTGAAAGCAAGCTCTCTAGCATCATCGGTGATCGTACGGCAAAGGTTTTGGCCGATGCATTTGGCATAAAGAGCGTCGGCGATCTCATGCGCCACTATCCACGTCGGTACATGGTCCGCGGAGAGCTCTCCGATATTGGCGAACTGCATGAGGGCGATGAGGTAACAATTCTTGCGCAAGTCCATAGCTCTTCTAATCGTCCAATTCGCGGGCGCAAGGGGAGTATTTTGGAGGTCATCGTCACTGATGGCAGTGAAAAACTCGCGCTCACATTCTTTAATCAAGCTTGGCGTGAAAAAGAGTTAAAGGTTGGCAGTCAAGGTCTATTTGCTGGAAAAGTTGGAGTTTTCAATAAGCGTAAGCAGCTGGCTCATCCTGATTATCAGATGATTGCCGATGGTGTCGACGTTGATAACGCAGTTGAAAGTTTTGCAGGAAAATATTTACCGGTCTATCCAGCAACCGCGAAAATGCCCTCATGGAAGATTTCCCAGTGTGTAGAAATGGCAATTGCATCCCTAGATGAGGTGGAAGACTTCCTACCCGAAGAAATTAGAAAAGCGCATAATTATCCAACTTTACGGCAGGCTCTTGTGCAACTACATGCGCCCGCGGATTTAGAGCATGCCGATGCAGCACGGGAGCGATTGACATTTGATGAAGCTTTTGTGCTGCAACTTATGTTGATAATGCGACGCAATGAATTAAAGAAGCTCAACACGATTTCACGCAAGGCAATCAAGGGAGGGCTCTTGGAAGCCTTTGATGCCGCGCTTCCATTTGGACTCACGGGAGGTCAACTAGCCGTTATAAAAGAGATTGAAGATGATTTAGCACAGCCCCATCCTATGCACCGACTTTTACAGGGTGAAGTTGGCTCCGGTAAAACCATAGTTGCACTCCGCGCTATGTTGGCCGTGGTTGATAGCGGGGGGCAGGCGGCACTACTTGCGCCAACTGAAGTTCTTGCCGCACAACACTTGCGCACTTTCGAAAAACTTTTAGGGACACTGGCAGATGGTGGAACGCTCGGTAGTACCGACAAGGCAACACGAATCACTCTCATCACTGGCTCTCAAAACGCTCCAGCACGCAAGGAGGCGATTTCATTAGCTGCAACAGGTGCGGCAGGAATTATTATCGGAACCCACG
>CAYGHJ010000004.1:0-37960 GCA_964349605.1 uncultured Candidatus Planktophila sp.
CAGTCTGACCAACCTGGTGAGAGTGTGGATACCAACCGGCATCTGTTGCCGCACGAGATGCACCAACTGCCGCGCCTAGTGAATCGGCAAATGCCTCTACTGCGGTGAAATCTCCATTTGTTCCTCGCCCACCCGAAACAACGATGTCGGCCTCGGTCAAATCTGGACGTCCGCCCTCTTCTGGCGGCTGCACCGAGGTAACTACGGACTTTTTGGCGTTTTCACCAATATCCATTATGAGAGTTTCAATTGTTGGATGTGACTCTTGCAGATCTGGAGTAATGGAGTTTGGGCGAATAGTAATAATTGGCACTCCGTGAGAGATTTTAGAGTGCACTGTTGTAGAGCCACCAAAAACGAGCTGGGTGGCGATTAAATCGGCGCTAATATCGACAGCATCGGTAATTATTCCAGAGTTGCTTTTTACGGCTACTCGACCCGCGACCTCTTTCCCAAATGCATCCGATGCAATTAAAACTGCACGCGGGGATTTCATTGCAATTATTTGATTCAGAACATCGGCCGAGGCCGCGACCCCATGCGTTGTGAAACTCTCTGACTCCACAACTAAAACATTAGTAATTGGACCTTGAGATACCGCGGCTGCATAAGCAGAGCCTTTTCCAACGGGTGCAAGCACGACAGCAGTAACCTCTGCAATTCGTGCAGCAGCTGTAGCTAGTTCGGCTGTGGTTCTACTCAATTTTGCGCCCACGAAGTCGGCGAGAATTAATACATTGCTCATATCAGCTTTTTTTCTACTAGAAAGGCGACAAGTTGATCTGCTGCGGTTCCATCATCGGCAATTATGACCCCCGCGGCGCGAGCTGGTCTAAGCGATGCATCAACAACAACCGAGTATTGACTTTCAATTGAAATTCCAAGGCTTGCAACATTTATTGTTTCAATTGTTTTTTTCTTAGCGGCCATGATGCCTTTAAATGATGGGTACCGCGGTTCATTAATCTTTTCAACAACCGATACAACTACAGGAAACTCTCCGTACATCTCTTCAACTCCGGTTTCGGTATCGCGAGTGATGGATACTTTTTTGGCCGATGGATCGACTGTTACCACTGAGGCAAAAGTAAGTTGAGCGCACCCAATCCGTTCGGCAATCATCGCCGGTACAACACTCATTCGCGCATCGGTCGATTCAGTTCCGCAGATAATAAGATCAAACTCGCCCTGTGAAATAACTGTAGACAAAACTTTCGACGTCGTGAGTGCATCAGCGCCTGCGAGCGCGGCATCACTAATTAAGATCGCTCCATTTGCCCCCATTGAGAGCGCCTTTCGAAGCGATTCGCTCGCACGTTCTGGACCCATTGAAATCACAGTTACGGTATTTGGTCCGCCCTCATCGTTACCGCCATGTGCTTCGACAATACGCAACGCCTCTTCAATGGCGTACTCATCGAGATCATTGAGGACGGCATCAACATGTACTCGATCCAGTAAGCCATCAACCATCTTTTTCTCTGCCCATGAATCTGGGACCTGCTTAATACAGACAGCTATCTTCATGGGCGATATGTTACTTATGAGTAATTCGAAAGGCCAACTCAACCAATCTCCAATGCATCCAACTCTCTTAGGGCATCATTGCTCTGTGCTTCCAGCAGATCCTCGAACCCTTGGCGCCACCGTTACCGATGGCGGAACTAACTTTGCCATCTGGTCTAACGCCGCCGATGCCGTGGAGCTCTGCTTATTTACTGAGATTAACGGTGAATTAGTGGAAACTCGCTTTGCGATGTCACATCGAAATGGGCCTATCTGGCACGGTTATTTAGCTGGAGTCCGTCCTGGACAACGTTATGGCTATCGAATGTATGGGCCTTGGCACCCTGAAAATGGTGTTCGCTTTAACGCAGCAAAACTATTAATCGATCCATATACCCACCTCCTAGATGGCGAGCTGACGTACGCAGCTGAAATTTATGGACACGTCGCAGACAATGGCGGTGGCGGTGGCGATTTAAGCGTGCGCGATGGCCGTGATAGCGCCGGCTTCGTTCCGTACTCGGTCGTTACTGATCACCGCGTACGCGAAATAGTTCGCCCGCTAGTGCCGTGGGCTAAGACAATTATTTATGAAGCTCATGTACGGGGATTAACGGCCAAGAATCCAAATATTCCTGAGAATGAACGTGGAACGTATAAGGCTTTAGGACATCCCAGCACGATTGCGCATTTAAAATCAATTGGAGTTACCGCACTTGAACTTTTGCCAATTGCGGCATCGCTAACAGAACCATCAATATTTAATCGAGGTCGAATTAATTACTGGGGATATAACTCAATCGCCTTTAGCGCACCACATGCCGCTTACGCATCTAGCGCTGATCCAATTAGTGAACTGCAATGGGCGGTTGATCAATTACATGATGCGGGAATCGAAGTAATTTTAGATGTTGTTTACAACCATACTGCCGAAGGCGGTGTAGGTGGTCCAACGCTCTCTTACAAGGGAATAGATAATAAGGCTTACTACCGTCACGATAGCCACGGCAATTATGTTGATGTAACAGGTTGTGGCAATACTTTTGCCGCAAGTAACCCTCACTCGGTGCGACACATAATTGATTCACTTCGTTGGTGGATTGAAGTAATCGGTGTCGATGGATTCCGTTTTGATTTAGCTACTGCTCTTTACACAAGTGATAGCGCATTTAACTCATCGTTGATGACGGCAATTGAATCTGACTCCGTTTTGCGTAATTTCAAAATGATTGCGGAACCATGGGATGTCACTCGGTACTCACTTGGTGATTTTCCACATCCGTGGCGGGAGTGGAACGATGTTTATCGCGACTCAGCGCGCCAGTTTTGGCTCGGTGACCTAGAGCGCGGCTATGGTGAAGGAGTATCCGATATTGCTAGCAGTATTAGTGGTTCTAGCTCAATTTTTTATTACCGAGGTCCGACATCTTCTATTAATTTCATCGCCGCGCACGATGGCTTCACTCTTCATGACTTAGTGACCTATAACGAGAAAAATAATTTAGCTAACGGTGAAAATAACGCCGATGGAAGTGAGTCCAATAGATCCTGGAATGTAGGAAGCGAGGGTGAAAGTAATGACCCGGCAATCCAAGAAACCCGACATCGCCTGAAGAAATCTCTATTAGCAACGCTGATGCTCTCTTCTGGAGTTCCAATGCTCAACATGGGTGATGAGGTCAGTAGAACTCAAGCAGGCTCGAATAATGCATACTCGCTCCCAATTGCAATTGAACAAGAGAGCGCTGCAGATTTCTATGGCGGTTGGGCATTGCCATGGGAATTAGATAATGAAGCCAAAGATATTTTGGCGTCAGTGCAATCACTTGCGCAGATTCGTCAGACTTATTTAGCAGGTGTTGCATCCGAGTTCTTCACTGGGATGGTCGATCAAGGCACGCGACGTAAAGATATTGCGTGGTTTTCATTGGGTGGCCGAGAAATGAGAGATGACCACTGGGCCGATGAAGAGAAGCGGAGCATTACGGTCTTCGTTGAAGCCGATCCGTCGAGAGGCCTATTGCTATTAATGAACTCATCGAAGATTGAAACTCTTTTTACTTTACCTGATGCACTATGGGGTGAAACTTTTCGATGCATTTTTGATGCAAGTAAGAAAGTTGCAACGTATGAGCCTGTCATCGCTGCGCCACATACTAAGGTTTTAGTTCCAGCGCACAGTGCCCAAGTCTGGCTTGTTTCGCGTACTAGGTAGTAATCGTGATTTATGGGTAATATTTAGAAATCATGTTGGCACTCATCGCACCCGGTCAGGGTTCTCAAACTCCCGGAATGCTCAACTCCTGGATTGTAGATGCGACCACGAGAAATTTATTGAACGCGTGGTCAAAAGATATTGATTTAGATCTTGTGCGCCTTGGTACAACTGCAGATGCCGATGAAATTAAAGATACGACACATGCCCAACCTCTGATTGTTGCAACTTCATTATTGGCCGCACATGCGCTTGCTTTAGATAATGTTGCGGTCACTTCTGGTCATTCTGTCGGAGAGTTAACTGCCGCCGCGATTAGTGGCGCGATAAGTGCTAGCGATGCGCTCACTTTGGTCAGAGCCCGCGGTGTCGAAATGGCAAAGGCGGCAACACTTACACCTACTGGAATGTCGGCGGTACTCGGAGGAGATCGAAATGAGGTTATAGCCGCAATTGCGGCAAAGGGATTAGTTGCTGCAAATGAGAATGGCGCAGGACAGATAGTTGCCGCCGGGGATCTAACTGCCCTGGCCGAACTTAGCGAAAATCCGCCGCTTGGGGCACGAGTGCGCGCACTCTCGGTCGCTGGTGCTTTTCATACCCCGTACATGCTCGCAGCCGTTGCACCCCTGAGCGATTTAGCGGCCACAATAACCACGCATCAACCATTGATTCCATTTATCTCCAATAAAGATGGTGTGGCAGTAAGAACTGGCAGTGAAATCGTGGCTCGAATCGTTAACCAGATTACTAATCCAGTCCGATGGGATCTTTGCATGGAGAGTTTAAAAACAATGGGAGTTACGGGTGTCATTGAACTACCACCTGCTGGAACTCTGGTTGGCTTACTCAAACGGGCAGTTCCTGAAATTGAGAGTTTTGCCTTAAAGAGTGCACTCGACCTAGAAGCTGCACGAGAATTCGCAGGAAGGCACATATGAGTTTAAAACTTCCAGCGGTCGGCAATAGTCAAATTCTCTCAGTGGGTTCGTATCGCCCTAAACGACTTGTACCCAATAGTGAAATCGTCGATCGAATCGATTCCAGCGATGAATGGATTCAGCAGCGCACTGGAATTCAAAGCCGTCGTTTTGCCGGAGCTGATGAAACAATCATTACAATGGCGCAAGCTGCATGCGAGAGTGCGCTAAAGCGTGCGAATTTAACAATGGCCGACATTGATACGCTGATCTTGGCAACAATTACTTATCCTTTCCAAGCACCGAGTGCGGCAACAGATTTGATAAATGTTTTAGGAAATTCCAAAGCTGCAGCTTTCGATATCAGTGCTGCTTGTGCCGGTTTCTGTTACGGCGTTGCGATGGCAAGTGACTTTGTTCGTACTGGAAGTGCAAAAAATGTTTTAGTTGTTGGAGTCGAAAAGATTTCCGACTTTACCGATCCGAATGATCGAGCTACAGCTTTTATCTTTGGAGATGGCGCTGGCGCAGTAGTGATTGGGCGCAGTGATGAAGCGCTTATCGGTCCAGTAGTGTGGGGCTCAGATGCCGATTCGCGGGATGCAATTTTGATGAGCCCGGCCTATACCGAGTTTAAAAATTCACCCGATAAAGGTGTGAGTGAAATTGGTTGGCCAAATATTTCACAGCAAGGCCAAGCGGTTTATCGATGGGCGGTATTTACCGTTAGTAAGGTTGGAAAAGAGGCGTTAGAAGCTGCCGGTGTGCGTCCCGACGAACTCGGCGCTTTTATCCCACATCAGGCAAATATGCGCATCATCGAATCTATGGCCAAGGAGATTAAGATCCCTCCACATGTTGTGATCGCTGATGACATTCGGGTAAATGGAAATACGTCCGCGGCATCGATTCCCCTTGCTATGGATGTACTACTTGATAAACATCCAGAACTTCACGGCACATTAGCGCTACTTATCGGCTATGGCGCAGGTCTGGTATTTGCCGCTCAAGTAGTGCAATTACCCCCAAAACCTTGAGATTTTCGCCACTCAAGGGCGCTGGTACTCGTAAGTATCGTATTTTTCATAGAGAATAACGACCTATTAGTATCAGTAATTAAACCAGCTAACGGATGGAATAAATAAAATGGCACTTGCACAAGCAGATGTACTTGCAGGACTAAAAGAGATCGTTGAAGAAGTAGCTGGCATTCCTGCTGCATCAATTGAATTGGACAAAAACTTCACTGATGATTTAGAAGTTGACTCACTGAGCATGGTTGAAGTTGTCGTTGCCGCAGAAGAGCGTTTTGGTGTGAAGATTCCAGATGAAGCTGTAACTGATCTCGTCACTGTTGGCGATGCCGTTAACTTCATTGTCAACGCAGCTAAGTAGCAAGTAGAAAACTTTCCTATGTCTGCCCGTCGGGTTGTCGTCACTGGACTCGGTGCGACTACGCCTCTGGGCGGTGATGTAACAACAACATGGTCGGCGCTTTTAGCGGGCACCAGCGGTGTTCGATTACTCACTGAAGAGTGGGCGCAAACTATTCCAGTCCACTTTGCCGCTCGTGTTGCAGTCGAACCAAGCGAGCAGATGGAGCGCGTTGAAATGCGCCGCTTGGATAGATCTGAGCAGTTTGCCGTTATCGCATCACGTGAGGCATGGAAAGATGCTGGCTCTCCTGAGATGGATAAAGAGCGGTTAGGTGTTGTAATCGCATCGGGAATTGGTGGCGTAACAACATTGCTCGATCAATACGACATCCTGCGCGAAAAAGGTGCACGACTTGTAAGTCCTCATACCGTTCCGATGTTAATGCCAAATGGACCTGCCGCAAATGTCGGTCTTGAATTACAAGCAAAGGCTGGCGTTCATACTCCGGTAAGTGCATGTGCATCAGGAGCCGAAGCAATTGGTTATGCCTTAGACATGATTCGAAATAATCGCGCCGATGTAGTCGTTAGTGGTGGCGTTGAAGCTGCGATTCACGCAATGCCGATGTCAGGCTTTGCTGCGATGAAAGCGCTCTCGACACGAAATGATGATCCTGCACGTGCCTCAAGGCCATATGATCTAAATCGAGATGGCTTTGTTCTAGGTGAGGGTGGCGGAGTTTTAGTTCTTGAAGAGTACGAACATGCACGTGCTCGAGGTGCGAGAATTTACTGCGAAGTAGTAGGTCAAGGTTTAACCTCAGATGGATATCACATTGCAGCCCCTGATCCAGATGGTGGTGGCGTACAACGTGCGATTAAATTTGCCCTGCGTGATGCCGGACTCTCCACTAAAGACATCGTTCACTTAAATGCACATGCAACTTCTACCCCCGCCGGAGATGTTGCCGAGGCCAACGCTTTGCGCGCAGCCCTCGGCGATGATGCCGATCACGTGGCAGTTTCTGCGACAAAATCGATGACAGGCCATTTACTCGGTGGCGCCGGCGCAATTGAATCTGTCTTTATTGTTAAAAGTTTGCTAGATCGTTTGGCTCCCCCAACTATTAACATCGATGATTTAGATCCGGCGGTCACTATTGATGTCGTGCGCGATAAGCCACGCGCATTGCCAGCCGGTGATATTGCCGCACTCAATGATTCATTTGGTTTCGGTGGACATAACGTTGTATTGGTATTTAAGAGCATATAGATGTCAACTCCAGCAGTTGATCCTCGAGATCCAGAGCTACGTATTGCCCGTTTAGTCGATGATGGGAAATTTGAGTTTCTAATTCCACGTACTGCATGTGGAATGATTGCGGTAACTTCCTTCATTAAGGGAAATAAAGTTGTAATTTTCGCATCCGATGCCACAATTAAAAGTGGAGCTCTCGGTGTTGATGGCTCAAAAGTTATTGTCACTGCATACAAGGCTGCAATGGGCGCTCAAGTTCCGGTCATTGGTATTTGGCACTCCGGTGGAGCACGTCTAAGCGATGGAGTCGCATCTCTTGATGCATTCGGTGAAGTATTCCAATCGATGATCTCTGCAAGTGGTCGAATTCCCCAACTCTCACTGGTACTTGGACCAACTGCAGGTGGTGGCGCTTATGGGCCAGCACTTACTGACGTCGTAATCCTTGCACCAGAGGGTCGCATATTTGTAACAGGTCCCGATGTAGTAAAAAGTGTTACTGGTGAAGATATCGATATGGCATTGCTCGGTGGACCTGAAGCACATAAGAAAAATAGCGGTCTCGCCCACATCATTGCAGGCACCGAAGAAGAGGCATTTGAGGATATTCGCGATTTAACTGCGCTCTTTGCTAATCAAGGTTTTATGAGGCCAGATGTAGAAGATACTGATCTATCAGTATTTGTTCCAAATTCTAAGATTCGCACTTACGAAGTTCACCCTTTAATCAATGCCATTTTAGATTCCGATACCGAACGCATCGAACTTCTTTCAATGTGGGCGCCGAATATGACGACAATAATTGGCCGATTGGGCGGAGCAACTGTAGGTGTACTTGCAAATAACCCAGCCCACATCGCTGGAGTTTTAGATGCTGCTGCGGGCGAGAAAGCGGCGCGTTTTGTTCGAACATGTGATGCATTTGGAATTCCGTTAATCGTTATCGCAGATGTTCAGGGATTTTTACCTGGGGCTGGCCAAGAGTGGGAAGGCGCTGTCCGTCGTGGTGCAAAGTTGTTGCATGCATTTGGCGAATCCGTTGTGCCACGAGTTACCTTGATTACGCGTCGAGCATATGGCGGTGCTTATGTTGCAATGAACTCAAAGGCTCTAGGTGCAACCAGAGTTTTCGCCTGGCCGCAGGCCGAAGTCTCGGTCATGGGCGCAGTTGCGGCAGTTCGTGTTCTGCATAGGCGAATATTGGCCAACCTACCGGAAGAACAACGTGAATCTATGGAGTTAGAGCTAGCCGCTGAACATGAAAAAGTATCAGGTGGAGTAATCCGCGCAATTGAAATCGGTGCCGTTGACGAGATGATCGAACCACATTTAACTAGAAGCGCACTTGCGCAGACAATCGCCGATGCGCCTCATCGCCGTGGATCCCACGGCAATATTCCGCTTTAAATTATTTGGTTGTACGCCTTAGAGTTAATGAGCCCGCACTTAACAAAATTATCAAGAATAAAATTATCACCAGTACATCTTTGGTTATTGAACCCTGACCGATTAGCACTTTCTTCGTCGCATCAACAGCATAGGAAAGAGGTAAGAAATTTGAAATTTCCGGTAGTACACCCGCCATTGATTCTCGTGGAGCCAGAAGTCCACTAAGAAGTAACTGCGGCAAGAGAACTACCGGCAGAAATTGAATTGCTTGAAACTCCGTTTTAGCAAAAGAGCTAACAAATAGACCAAGAGCTAACCCAAGTAATGCATCAAGAATCGCGATGAAAATAAGCCCGCTCTGTGATCCAACTACTTTTAACCCAAGCGGGCCAATGGCAAAAGTTGAGACGATGATGGCTTGAAGCGCACTTGCAATTCCAAAGGCAAGGGCATACCCAGATATAAATTCGAATTTACTTATTGGTGATATCAATACTCTCTCGAGAGTGCCAGATGTTCGCTCCCGTAAAGTCGCAACTGAGGTGATTAAAAACATTACAAGCATTGGAAAGACGCCAAGCAGTGAGCCGGCGACATTTTGAAAAACCTCGGGTTGTGACCAGTAGACAAATTTAAGGAAACTCATAAGCAAACAAGGCGCCACAATAATGAGCGCCATGCTTCGCGGATCGTGTTTTAACTGCATGAGGACGCGTTTGGCCGATGCGAAAGTGCGAATTGGGATCATGTTTTTTCCACTAATGAGATGAAGACGGAATCCATGTTCTCAAGTCCAGTCTGTTTTCGAAGTTCAGCCGGACTCCCCTTTGCCAATATCGCGCCATTGCGCAGAAGCACTAGCTCATCACAGTGATCAGCCTCTTCCATCATGTGACTGCTCAACACAATTGTTTTACCTTCATCTGTAAAGCGATGAAAGAGTTTCCATAAATCTCGTCGCAAAAGAGGATCTAGTCCTACAGTGGGTTCATCTAAAATCAATATCTCAGGTTTACCAACTAAAGCAGTTGCAAGGGCCAGTCGCGCACGTTCTCCTCCCGAAAGTGAAAGAGCTAACTGTCTTCGATTTTTCCCTAAATCAACGAGTTCCAGAATTTCATCAGTAAACTTAGTTGACTGGTCGTGCAGTGCCGCAAAATAATCGATGTTTTCACGACATGTTAAATCTCGATAGATACTGGCATCCTGTGTTGAATAACTAACTCGGGTTCGCAGTCTTTTATCCCCTGCAAATTTCCCAAGAATACTTATTGAACCACTATGAAAACGTTGCAGTCCGACAATGCTGCGCATGATTGTCGTCTTACCACTGCCGCTCGGTCCGAGTAGTCCGAGAATTCTCTGTGGTTCAATCTCCAAATTGAACTCATCGAGAATTCTCGTGCCACCTCTGATGACGGTGAGATCCGTTATCGAGATAGCTGAAACCATATTAATTAGTTTTAAAAGTAACCGAAACGGTTGCAGTCACTGTCTTTTCAATAGTACTTGTGTCATAAGCGCCATAATCGGCAGTCATAGTTGAATCAGGCGTTGTGACTTGAATTGGACCAGCTTTCACAGTAACAAGTGGGCCTAGATTACCGCCGACAGCATTTGTTAAAGCTTCGGCTCGCACTTTCGCATCCTTCATTGCTTCGCTCATTAAAGCGGGGCGAAGCTCTGGCAAATTAGAGATGTAGTACTGAGGGCCGTAGTTGTTAACGTTAATACCGGTTTCAAGTAGCACGCCGATTCCTTGGCTAAGTTTTGAAACTACAGCAACATCCTTACTGCGTACGGTTACGTCACGATTGGCACGATATGAAAGTATTCGCCCAGTTGAATTTCCATTGACATACTCTTCGTTGGCATAGGTTGATACCGCACCCAGAGTTAAAGCATCGGCAGGGATCCCACCGTTAGTCAAGTATTTGGATAGGGCTGCAACATCGGCATTAACTTTTTTGACGGCCGTACCGACGGCAGGTGATGACAAACTCACTGAAAGCGTCCATACGGCATTATCTGCAGTGGCACTAGTCTTTGCTGAGCCAGTAACGGTGATTCCATCACTGCTTCGTGATGCAAAACCCGAACCGACTTTAGTTAAACCAACACCGAGAGCTAATGCAACGATAACCGCTGAGATAATAATTGTTACCGCTTTGCGACGCTCAACGGTGATGATTGGCGATTCATGTAGTTGGCTCATGCTGTAATTATATTCGCTTAAATTGCGCGGAGGTGGGACAGCTCCTGGTGATTGACCCCACGGAAACGTTCAAGCTCAATTTCCCAGTCAGATCCAATAATTGAAGCTAACCCAGCACGTATTGACTCCTCATCAAAACTATTGGCAAGAACTGAATTAATTTGATTTTCACTCATGACAACGGAGCCAGATAAGTCGGTCAATGCTCGATGGATTCCAAGTTCTGGGGTAAATCGAAAGAGCTCTCCCCCGTCGTTAGTGTCTTCAATAACTTCAAAGTAGATGTAGTGCCAACTTCGAAGCGCGCTTGCAATCGCCGCAGCGACACCTTCACGATCTCGCCATGAAATAACTGATTTAAAAGTTCCGGCTTTGAGCATTTGCGGTGTCCAATGAGGGGCAAGACTGCTACCCAGCAGCTCTGCTAGCGCCCAATCAATATGGCTGCGCAGCGCCGAGGGGGCGCTATGAATGGTGAGTTGGCCCCTAACGGCTAAAGCCTTCGAGGTACGGGTTAATCGTTGCATTAAAAACTCCTAGCAAGGACGCCGATTGCGACCTTCCCCGGCCGCCTTATGCTCCTGCTAGTACCTTAATTAGACACCCGCCTGGCTCAAACTGTCCAGTCCCACTTTAGGAATCCAGGCCTATAGGCGCTACAGTTGGCCCCAGTCCGACGCTTATTCAGTACCCGTTTCATGTAATACATATTCGGTATCGCTGGCGCAAGAGGAAGACCGTGGTCGAGGATCTCTCGAGCACCCACATATCGAAGGAAAAGTAAAAACATGGCAACAGGCACAGTTAAGTGGTTCAACTCTGAAAAGGGTTTCGGTTTCATTGCAGTTGATGGTGGCGGACAAGATGTATTCGTTCACTACTCAGCAATTCAAGGAAACGGTTACAAGTCTCTTGAAGAGGGTCAGGCAGTTTCATTTGAGGTCGTACAGGGTCCAAAAGGCCCTCAGGCTGATGCAGTAAACCCTGCCTAATTAACACCGCTTTATAAATAACCCTCGCCGGCAACGGTGAGGGTTATTTTTTTCTACTTCGGAACCGGTGGGATCTCACCAACTTTTAATTTTCTAGAGCGAACCTCTTTTACAGGCGATAAATCTCTGCCTTTTTTCCAGGCATCTAAATATTTCCAGGGCATAACTTCTCCACGACGCACCCACCACGTATCAGCTGGAGTCGGCCATGAGATTCCAAAGTGTAAGTGCGGTGCAGTTCCGCGAGCGCTACCGGTCGCCCCGATCCCCCCCAGCAAACGCCCAGCTGCTACTACTACGCCTGGTTCAATGCTGGGATGTATGGAGCGCAAATGAGACCCGTAGTAACGAACGCCATCTTCGCCAATGATTGAAACATATAGGCCGCCGCGATCTGTGCCTAGATTCGTCTTTCCGCTCCATTTATCAGTTCGATTTACCTCGTCAATAACACCTTTAATCGGTGAGACGAACTTGCAACCCGCTTTGGCCAAAATATCTGTAGCTGCATAATCATGGTGAGCGCGAGCGTAGTTAACCGTGCATCCAGCAACTGGAAATAGGTAAACGGGGGCGGCTACTGCGCTTACTGGTTGAGCAATTACTAGAACGCTCAAGATAGCGAGAATTGAAAGTTGCCTCAAGAACGTTTTCATAGGGTTGAGTTTAGCGGCAGCCCTAGGTGAAGATTGATTAATTAAGTGCAATGATTTCATTGTGGGTAGAAAAATCGTAGTAATGGGATCTGGGGAGACCAGTCCAACGATGGTCACACCTCATAAGCAGATGATTGCCAATGTGAGTTCAACTAAAACTGCGGTCTTAAACCTTCTCGATACGCCATTTGGCTTTCAAGAAAACGCCGATGTTTTAACTTCTAAGTTAACTGAGTACTTTGAACTTTCGGTGGGTCACCCGGTCGGTGTTGTCTCTTTACGGAGCACTCATGTCAGCAGCGCAGAGTTAGCTAAAGCGGTCAACGCAATTCGAGACTCCGACTGGCTCTTTGCCGGCCCTGGAAGCCCTAGCTATGCATTGAAAGTGTGGCGAGAACTAGGGATTAAGCCGCATTTTGATGAAGTTCTTTCCCGTGGAATTTTAACCTTTGCATCTGCCGCCGCTTTAACTGTTGGATCTCACACAATTCCAGTCTATGAGATGTACAAAGTTGGGCAAGAACCTCATTGGCTTGAAGGACTAAACCTTCTTGAATACCACACCGGAATGTCAGCGGCAGTCATCCCCCACTTTGATAACACCGAAGGTGCAAATCATGACACCCGTTTCTGCTATATGGGAGAACAGCGCTTGAGAGTATTAGAAAGTGTTTTACCTTCAGAGACTTTTATTATCGGCGTTGATGGACACACTGGAGTGAGTTTCGATTTAGATGCACGCGTTGCCAGCGTTTTTGGTCTTGGCCAAATGACGATCCGCCATCATGGTGAATCATGGACTGTAAATAACGGTGAAGCAGCTACTTTCGAAGAGATAATTGCTCACACTGGAAGTTCTATTGTTCAAAAAACTCCAGCACAATTATTTAGAGTTGATCCCCGCCGAGTTGAAGAGCTCCTAGAATCTGGTGAAGTTAATGCCGCTGTTGAAGCACTCTTAGACCTGGATCAATTAGATCGCGATCTGCAGACTCGAGCAGCAGTGCACTCATTAATCACCCGCCTTGGCAATATTGCGGCTAGTCCACGCGTTGACCCCATGTCGGTAGTTGGTCCATATATCGAAGCACTTCTTCAAGCTCGGCAAGCCGCGCGCAGTGCCGGGCGATGGGATGACGCCGACGCCATCAGAAATCGCCTCATGGAGTTGAAAGTTACTATCAAAGATTCAGATGGTCGCTCGGATTGGAAAATCGAATCCTCCTAATACATAAGCAGCAGCATTTTTTGCTCTCTAGTAAATAAACTCTCAATCCAGTAGCTACTCAATCTCGGAATCAGACTCCAACTAATAAAGTTATGAGCCTAAGAGCATAAAACAAGGGCTAACTTCTCCTTCCGCTAGGGAGGTTTTTGACATGAATCCACTAGCGAGCCCAGAATCACCAAACTTTCTATTCAAAATTTGTGACTTTCGAGCCGCCATGGACTACCTTTTGGACAACTCTCAACCCCGATTTTCGAAAGGTCTCTCATGAAAAAAAGAAAGTTTTTAGCTTTGGGCTTAATGTCAGCTCTTGCCATCTCTCTCCTAACGGTAGTTGTTGCACCGGCAAATGCCATTGATGCGAAGGGAAGAGCCTGTGCTCAAGAAGGACTGCTTCGCGTAATCTCTGGCGTCACTTATACATGTGAGCGAAATGGCGGTGGGCTTGTCTATGGTGAAGGTAGAAAGTTAACTGGCTCCCTAACTGTTGTCTGCGGAGCGACAGAAGCTTGGTGCGGTGCAATGACATCTGCGTTCCAAAGGAAGACCGGCGTAACAACCAAGTTTGTTCGACTCTCATCTGGAGAGACGACTGCACGCCTTGAAGCATTTAAAACAAACCCAGAATTCGGTGTTTGGCATGGAGGTCCAGTTGACGGTTTTGGTGTCGCGCGCATAAAGGGATTGATAGATACATACAAATCTCCAATGCGCCGTGCGATTCCAGCAAAGTACCAAGATAGCGATGGCTACTGGACTGGCGTTTATGTAGGTGCTCTCGGATTTTGCTCAAATACACAGGTGCTCAAAACTCTCGGTGTCGCGACACCTAAGAGTTGGGCTGCACTCCTTGATCCTAAGTTAAAGAGTCAGATATCTACTGCCCACCCAGCTACTTCAGGTACCGCATTTACAACTTTATGGACACAGGTAACGCGTCTTGGTTCCCAAGATGAAGCAATGAAATATATGGCTGATTTCCATAAGAATGTTCTTTACTACTCAAAGAGCGGTGTTGGACCGGTCGCAATTGTTGGACGTGGAGAAGCAGCAGTTGGACTTGTCTTCTCTCATGACTGCGTCTTTGGCATCGAGCAGGGAAACCCACTTGTTGTCTCTTTCCCTTCAGAAGGAACAGGATTCGAAATTGGTGGAGTTGCACTGATCAAGGGTGCTAAAAATCCTGAAGCAGCCAAGGCATACATCGACTTCACACTCTCGGCAGAGGCACAAAACCTTGGTGTTGGAGTTGGTTCATACCAAATCCTTACTAATCCAATGTCTAGGAAGGATTCACGTATGGTCAAGCTAGCTAAGCTAAAAATCGTTGACTACGACTTCGATGCGGCTGCAAAGGCAAAGACCGCACTCACGGCACGATTTGATCTTGAAATCATCAACCGTCTACAGGTTAAAAGCTAAGTAACTAAAAGCGGCGAAGGCGATTTAGGAATCAACCCCAGATTGCTTTCGCCGCTACTTAATTTTATTTGCAAGAAGTAAAGGTTTAACACGAAATATCAAGAGGTGGTGATGTAATGGCGGTGAAAAAGCAAGGTGCGAAGTTCGACATATTCACCAGAATAGCTATTACCTTGGCCATTGCCATAATCGCCTTACTAATCGCGGTGCCAGTTCTTAGTATTCTCTTTGAATCAACAAAACCCACCGGAATGAATGTATTTAAAAACGCTTTAACTTCACCCGTTAGTCGTGGGATTCTTAAAAATACCGTCTTCCTTGGAATTTCAGTTGGAGTTCTCGGAACTTTGATTGGCTTTATTTTGGCATATATACAGGTACGAGTTAACTTTCGCGGTAAAAAAATCCTTCATGTACTAAGCCTCGTTCCACTTGTCTCACCGCCATTTGCATTTGCAACGGCAGTAATAGTCCTGTTTGGACGTAGCGGAATCATCTCTCATGATTTACTCGGTAAGACACCGATGCTTTATGGCTATCCCGGCCTAGTAACAGTTCTATCGGCATCATACTTTCCAGTTGCCTATCTCAATCTTCTTGGCATGATGAAATCCCTTGACCCGGCTATTGATGAGGCCGCTTCAAGCCTTGGCGCTCACAAGTTTCGAATTTTTCGAACTGTAACCGTTCCTTTGCTAGTTCCAGGAATTGCGAGCTCATTTTTGCTCCTCTTTGTAGAGTCAATTGCCGATCTTGCAAATCCACTCGTTATTGGTGGCGATTACACAGTGCTCTCTTCACGAGCATATATCGCAATTAATGGCGAATACGATATTTCATCGGGAGCTGCATATTCGGCGATTTTATTGCTTCCAGCCCTTCTTGTCTTTATCGTTCAACGCTACTGGTCTCAACGCAACAGTGTTGTATCTGTTACTGGTAAGCCGTCGGGACGTATTGCACCCATCAGATCAAGGGTTACAAAATATTCACTCTTGACTTTCGCATGGACCGTCGGCGGATTCATCATCCTAATTTATGTTACGGTCATTGGCGGCGCTTTTATTAAAATTCTAGGTGTAAACAACACTTTAACCCTGGATAATTACAGATACATCTTTAGCGGAATCGCAAATGATGCTCTCTACTCAACGGTGATCATGGCGCTGATTGCCACACCACTTGCCGGTCTCATCGGAATGGTGATGGCCTGGTTAATAATCCGCAAACTCAAGCGTGGTAGCGAAGCACTCGATTTCTTTGGAATGCTGGGCATCGCCGTTCCTGGAACCGTTTTGGGTATTGGCTATGCAGTAACATTTAACGAGCCGATTAAACTCTTTGGCCACACTGTTGTCCCACAGCTAGCCGGTGGTGGTGCGATTTTCGGCGGTGCGCTAGCGATCATTATGGTCTATACCATCCGCTCAAGCCCAGCTGGACAGCGCTCTGGAATTGCAGCTTTGCAGCAGATTGACCCTGCCATTGATGAAGCTTCAGCATCGCTCGGTGCATCGGGTTCACGAACATTTAGAAAGATTTCACTTCCACTTATTCGAGGTGCCTTTCTAACAGGTTTAATGTTTGCATTTGCCCGTTCGATGACAACACTCTCGCCCATCATATTTATCGCAACGCCTGAGACTCCAATACTTACCCAAAAGATCTTGGCCGAAGCCGATTCAGGCCGCTATGGAGCCGCTTTCGCTCTGTGTACATTGCTCATCGTCATCGTTCTATCCGTCATGGGATTGATAAATCTCATGGTCCGCGGGAAGCAAGGCGTCGAATTCAAACCAATCGCTGTTGCCGGTTAATAAGATAGCTAGGAGATAAAAAATGGATAAATCATCGGGTCGACTAAACCTTAAAAATTTAGTTAAGGATTTTGGCAACGGCGCAGACAAAGTCACGGCGGTAGATAATCTCAGTCTCACCATCGAGCCTGGCGAGTTTGTAACGCTCCTTGGTCCCTCTGGTTGTGGCAAAACGACGACACTTCGCATGGTCGCCGGTTTTGAAACACCAACTAGCGGAAGCATTGAACTAGATGGTCAGAATTTATCCAACTTGACTCCAGATCGTCGTCCTATGGGCATGGTCTTTCAATCTTATGCATTATTTCCGCATATGAGTGTGCATGAAAATGTCTCCTACGGTCTGAAAGTTCAAAAGAAATCGAAGACTGAAATTAGCCAGCGCGTCACCGAAGTTTTGACATCTATGAGTCTTGAACATTTAGCCAATCGCGCACCTAACCAACTTTCTGGTGGACAACAACAGCGCGTTGCGTTGGCCCGTGCAATGGTTGTTCGTCCGAAGGTCCTTCTCTTTGACGAGCCGCTCAGCAATCTTGACGCAAAACTGAGAGCACAGATGCGTACTGAGATCCGCTCGATTCAACAGCGATTAGGTATTACAAGTGTCTTTGTAACACATGATCAAGATGAGGCGATGAGTCTCTCCGATCGCATCGTTGTAATGAGAAATGCCATTGTCGAACAAGTCGGGACTCCTGAACAAATTTATCGGCGACCGAGTTCGGTTTTTGTCGCAGATTTCATTGGCCGCTCTAACTTCTTAAAAGTTGAATCTGCAGTCGCCGCTGGCTCTTCCGATACTGCAAGGATTCGAGTATTCGGGAAAGATATGGAAGTTGAATCACAAGCAAATGCTCTCACTTCAGCAACACCAACTCTCCTGCTTAGACCAGAGTCATTAGCTGTCAAGCTTTCCACTAAAAGTGAAATAGGCGATGGCATTGGAAAAATCCTCAATGTAATTTTCTACGGTGCCCACGTTGAATATCTCATAGATAGCGCCGAAGGAGAGTTAACTGCTGTAGTTTCTGATCCAATTTATGATGAAATAGTACCCGTTGGCCAAATGGCTGAATTCTCTTTTGATTCTAAAAGCGCCTGGTTACTTTCCTCATCTAAATAAGTACAGTGCGATTAACTAAGACGGATTTGGATTTCATTGAGAACTTTTATTTATCAACGCGTAAAAATCGTCCAACCAATCTTTTCCGTAAACCTCTGCGCCATATGCGATGTTTGCTTTCAACCATGATTCGGCAGAACCCAAGTCGTGACGCATTCCTTGAGTAACAAGTCCTGAAAGTTTGCCTTGATGAGCCAACCCACGTAGAGCATCAGTCAACTGGATTTCCCCGCCTGCTCCCGGCTGAACCTTCTCCAAAAACGGCCATATTTCTGGAGTAAGTACGTACCGACCTGTGACAGAGAGATTTGAAGGTTCTGTACCAGGCGGTGGTTTTTCAATGAGATCTGAAATTTGAACCACGCCGCCTTCGTTCGTACCCGCTGCTACTCCATACAAATGTGCCTTTTTCTGAGGAACTTCAGTAAGAGCTAAAGAGGACTCGTCTGTACTTACCACGTGTTGAACCAATCGCGTCAAAATTGGATCGCCCAAAACAAGGTCATCTGGAAGCAAGAGCGCAAAGGATTCATCGTCGCACCAATCGCGCGCAACTTGCACAGCGTGGCCCAAGCCTTTGGGTTCTGATTGAATTAAATATGTGACTTGAATCGGAAGATCTTCGGTATGGGCATACAGCGCGGCAAGTTTGTTAGCACTCGTGACAATACAAAGTTCTTCGATACCAGCCGACGTTGCCTCTTTAACAATCCAATCAATTGCGGGACGGTCTACGAGCGGAATTAACTCCTTCGCATTCACTAAAGTGATGCGCTCCAGTCGAGTTCCACGGCCGGCTGCAGGTATGACCGCTTTCTTTATATGCATTGCACAAGCCTATGGGTATCTTCGGTCATTTCCTAGATATTTATTGGCGAGCACCCCTATGAATGTGTCAAATCTTTAACCGCCAAATTCGAATAGACGCGCACACTCTCTAATCGCCCGCCGAGTTGAAAAGGGGCCTATACATGAATCGAATGTTGGCGCTGAGAATCTCGATAGTCGCCTCGGCAGTCCTTGGAATCACATATGTCACCTGGAGATGGCTTTATTCCTTAAATATGAGCGCTTGGTGGATTGCAGTTCCACTCGTCGTCTTTGAGACATACAGCATCATTGATTCACTATTTTTCAGTATGACCGTATGGCGCGCAAAAACGAGACCGGCGCCGCCAGGGGTACCCATCGATTTTACTGTCGATGTATTCATTACCGCATAAAACGAGCCGATCGAGATGGTCATACGTACCGCCGTCGCAGCTCAGAAGATTCGATATCCGCATAAAACTTGGATTTTGGATGACGGTGCACGTGAGGAGTTGCTCCATCAGACGCAGGCCTTAGGCATTGGCTATGTCTCTCGCGGCACCGAATGGAAAAATCGTCCGCGGCACGCAAAAGCTGGCAATGTCAGTAATGCGTTGATGCAAACGAGTGGTGAATTGATTCTTATCTTGGATGCCGATCAAGTTCCAGCACCTGAAATCCTCGATCACACGTTGGGTTACTTTCTTGATGATCGTGTAGCACTGGTCCAAACTCCGCAAACATTCGGCAATGTTTCAATCGCAGATCCTCTGGGCAGTCAGGCACCACTTTTTTACGGACCTATTCAACAAGGTAAAGATGGTTGGGGTGCAGCCTACTTCTGCGGCTCCAATGCAGTTCTTCGGCGAGAAGCTCTCATGCAACTTGGAGTCAAAAGATACGTCATCGAGTTGGAAGCTACCATAAAGAGATCTCTGAACGATTCGGGGAAAATAATCAAGGCAGCGAAGAAAAAACTAGCTCAATCTGATGAACAACTTCGCCTAGCGCTAGATCAAATTCTCGGAGCCGTAGTTGAAGCGCAAGAAAATATCAGCAATGGAAAAACTCTTGGAGAGGCCACTTTCATTCTGCATAATCGAATAGAGGATATCTCTCATGCACTGGTCTTCGCCGACTTAGACCAGATTAAGCGCGACTTGGACATAATAGGAATTGAACAAAGTAGCGATGCAAACTGGGCCGCAGAGTGGATAGATGATTTGGAGGATATAAGTTCGATGCTTACACAAAGACTCCGATGGGCACAGGGAACTATGCAAGTTTTCCTGAAAGAAAATCCACTCTTACAAAAGGGTATGACGTTGGCCCAAAAACTTATGTATTTTTCTACGATGTGGAGCTACTTCAGTGGATTTGCGGCTCTTTTCTACTTTGCCGCCCCAATTATTTTTCTATGTTTCGGTATCCTGCCGGTTCGCACCGATCCACTGGAATTCTTTTTACGATTTATCCCGTTCATGATTGCCAACCAACTGATTTTTCTCTTCGCCAGCCGTGGCATTTCAACGTGGAGAGGACAGCAGTACAGTTACGCGTTATTCCCAGTGTGGATAAAAGCGACTACTTCCGCAGTCGCGAATGTTTACTTCAAAAGACCCATGACCTTCGTGGTTACTCCCAAAACTCGGAACGAAAACTCACCAAACTGGAGACTTATCTACCCGCAACTTGTATTTATTGCAGCATTCGTGATTTCTCTTTTCGTGGGTATTGCACGCTACGCCACGGGTCAGGCACCGCTCCTGGCTACTGTCATTAACGTCATGTGGGTACTATTCGACTTGTCGTTGCTCAGCGTCCTATTCCCAGCCATTTTGTACCGAGGTTCCGATTCGCAAAAGAGAGGTAGTCATGGAAATCACACATAAGGCCATTCCAAATGGAGTAGTCGTAGTAACTCCCGTTGGGAAGCTGAATATGGTTCACGCCCACCGTCTGCGAGAAGAAGTTGATGCAATATTGGCCAAGGACCAAAATCGCACACACTCGAAATCGATACGCCTCCAGATACTTTGGATGCGGTGCACAACCTTCTGCAAGTCATTTGGGAAAAATCCCCTGAAGTAGACATCCAAGATCAATTGAGATTTGAGACAGCCCTTATCGAATTAGCTTCAAATATCTTCCGCCACGCGGATACTGGAAGCGGCGTCTCTTGTTCGCTTTCGGTGCACATTTCAAGCGACAAGATAGAAGCAAATCTGCGTGATACTGGACAACCTGGCGATATAGAGATCGTTGATGTCGATATGCCAGATGTTCTCGCAGAAAGCGGTAGGGGGCTTGCTCTAATTAATGCTCTCGTGGATGAATTCACATATGAACGGATTGATGACCATAATGTGTGGCACATTGCAAAGATGACGTCTCGGTTATAAAAATTGGTGTCAATGGGTTCTATTTGGCTAGTCTGTCTCCCTATGCAATAAACTCTCCCCGCACGGGGCGGTAGCTCAGTTGGTTAGAGCCCAGAACTCATAATTCTGTCGTCGTCGGTTCGAGTCCGACTCGCCCCACTGGATAAATGTAAATGCGAGGCTTTGTGAGTTCACACTACTTTCTATGAGCGCTTAGTTTCATTGACATAGCTTCTTACATCTAACTCATTCAAATTAATGTGAAAGCCGTGCTGTTTTAAAATCGTCGCAATCTCACCCTTATGTTCGGCCATGTGAATCGCTGGTTGCGAAAGTATAAATGAGTAATCATGCCTTAACTTTAATTGTTGAGGCATCGAAAATACTTTGAATAGATTGATCGAGAACTGAGTCGAATTCGCTCTCACTTTGATGTGCATTTAATCCCTCGGTCAAAGCCCGCGAGAAACTGGCCACCAAATCAGGATTTTGGGCTAAAAGCTCGTTGGCTTTCTCGCGCGAATATCCCCCAGAAAGGGCTACAACTCTTAGAACACGTGGGTGTGATGCCAAATCAGAGTAGAAACCATTGATGTTAGGTAGCGTTAATTTAAGCATCACACTTTGATCCCCGGTAAGTGAATCTAGTTGAGTTATCAAAAACTCCTTAAGAATGGTCTCTGCTTCGGTTTTTTCTGGGCTCTTGATATCTACCTCTGGCTCGATGATTGGAGTTAGATTTTCATCAAGAACCTGCGTAGCAAATTCAAACTGCTGTTTTACGCAGCTTTCAATGCCCTGCCTGTTTGCTAATTTAATTACTGAGCGCATTTTCGTACCAAAAACTTGATGGGATCTAGCATCATTGAGCCTTTGGTCTAATTGTGGGATTGGTTTCATTAACTGCACACCATCCCCCTCTTCAAGTAGACCGTTGTCAATTTTAAGAAAGGGAACTATGCCTTTCCGATTCCAAAGGTATTCGGCGGCCCCGACTCCATCAATTTCTCTATTCATTGTCATTTCAAAGAGAATCACGCCAATAATTCGATCACTAGCAAAGACTGGGCTTTGGATAATCCGAGAACGCATTTGGTGAACGAGGTCAAACATTTCTGCTTCGTTTGAGTAGGAACTCTCCTCAATACCATAGAGTTTTAAGGCTTTGGGAGTACTTCCGCCACTTTGATCTAGGGCGGCAATAAAACCTCGACCTGAGCGAATTACTTGTAATTGGTTCATGTTCATATTCTCCTCACTTTCAAGGGAAACACAATCCCCTAGTTGCCGGATATTCCCATTGCAAAGAAGAGAAAAAGCAGAGTTATATACACGATGAAAACTGTTCTCGATAGTGCTCTCGTAAATTAAGGTCTTGAGTACTTGTAGCTAATTAATCGTTGCTCCTGTGGTGCTTGATATCCACCACACTCCCATGGATATGCAAGGACGCCCTTCTCGAAAACCGCATCTTTGGAAAAACACTTCCAATAGAAGAAAGCATCCCCCTGTACCCAATGCAGATTCTTATCTCCTTTGATTATCGTTGGATTGATACTCCTATCTGGAACTTTCATCGTGATTGGTGCCTGAGAATGAGTATCCACTGTACCTGAGTATGCAATAACATCGCCGCGTTTTACCGATTGGCCTAATAAAGCTTGGCAACTTTCCGAAACTACGTCGCCAAATTTGTAACCGTCATTATTAGTAAAGAACTGCCACCCTTCGGCACGCATAGGTCCAGGCCACTCATTTGAATTTGAGCACAGCGGAGATTTATCGATTCCAAGAAGTAGCGGTGAGTTCTTAAGATGGTAGAAACAGAAGATTAGCCCCGGCCAGTCGGGATGGGTAGATTCAAAGCACAAAGCAAGATCATCAAATGGTTGACGCAATGGACCTAAATTATCAGCGGCTCGGTAATTTGCATTTCGATTGTTGAAGCCAATAAAGCGTGCATCAATTGGTGCAAGAATTGGTAGCCCATAGCCAATCTCATAATTAACGCCGTTTTTACCATCGTATGTTCCGAACTCAGGATGTGAACCTAGCTTTGGTCCTAAAGTCACGTAATTAGGATCCATTCCTCCATTAAATTTTGCATGTTCAACGTTTATGCCAACCATATCTAGCGGTGGTTGCGTAATCGCCGAAGCTGAACTCTCAGGCGGAAAGACTATTGTTGTTCGTGTTGGATTTGGTTTCGGAGTTGGCTTAGTGGAAAATGTTGGAGTTGGCTTAGTGGAAAATGTTGGAGTCGGCTTTACAATTTTTTTGCCTTTGCTCCAAATGAGTTTTTTGCCAGATTTTATGCAGGTAAATACCATTCCATTTGATTTTGATGTAACTCCTGCTTTAAGGCACGAAGTTCCAGGAATTACTTTTGCCGTTACTGAAGGCGCACTGACTACAATTGCAAATAACAAAATTATCAGAATTGCCAGTCGGCGTTTCATAGCTTGATAGTAGCCCTGAAAATGGGCTGAAATCAATATGGAGAGGTTTTAAATAAAGAGTAGTTGCGCGCCGTCAGTTATTTCGATGAAGTCTGAGGCGCTAATAATGCCTTCGACGTCATCACGCAAATCAAGTTCACTCACTTTGTTCATATCGGCAGATAAACGGCATGCCCACAAATGTCCTCCGGATGCCACAATCTGATCTAAGAAATCAGGGACATCGGGGATATGTAAATCGGCCAACTGTTTTTTCAACATCTTGGTTGCCATCGCAGTCATACCTGGTGCCGGCATCATTGCTTGCGGAATATGTAGATTGGTGCCTGGCATATGCATTGCAGTATTACCGGCAGGTGAGAATTGCAGATCGTTCATACGGGATTTAATAATCATGTCAAAGCCCCAGAAAGTGAAGAAGATATGTGTTTCAATACCCTCACCTAGGGCGGCATTGCCCAAAATCAAACCTGGGTATGCCATATCAAGATTTCCCTTTGAACAGATAATGGCTAATTTGCGGTCAGTACTGTCCCCGCCAAAATTTGGAACAATTGCAGGTGTAGTCATTTCATTCTCCTTTAGACGCAGCCCTTAGGCTTTGGAAGTCCAGCTATATAAGACATTTTCTTGGCAGGTTTCTTTGGAAATAATTCAAACTGTTCTTTAATCGGAAAACCACCGACAGTTTGGGTATGGCGAGAGGTAGATGATTCACCCTCTTTTTTAAAGTCATCTCTTAAGAAGTGAATGACCTCCCAATGTCTTGGAGTTAGTTCGATTTCTACTTGTGAAGCAAGTACTTTTGCAATTTCTTCGCTCCACTCGTCATAGACGGTCATGAAACCCTCATCGTTGACGGTGACTTGTTTGCCTGCAATTTCAATTGTTGGCATTTCATCTCTCCTTTTCTTTTTTAGTTACTTGGACTTTTCCAGCCATTGACATCAGTGCCGGAATTGGTAGATAACGACCTTTGAGCAAAATGTTCCAATAGATCCATCGGAAGGCTAACTTCCCGATGTGATTGAGGCGACTCTCCTTTAGCAATGCTAATGGACCAATCACTGGGATTGGGAATTTTCCGGTTAGGGGTTCCACGTCGTAATTAAAGTCAATTAATAAGCCTTTGCCGTTCCCCGATTCTATAAAGCAGTTGGCATGGCCATCGAAGTTGTGATTCATTGGGCGGCCATTGACATAGTCAACAAAATTTTCTGAGAATAAGTCGACGGCAAAGTGTGCTACCGAGCCGGCTTTAGATGCAGGAATATTGGAGGCATCACCTAATACAAAGATGTTGGGATATGCATCTGATAGGAAATTACGCTTATTAACTGGAACATAGTTGAGCTCATCGCCCAATCCAGAGCGTTCAATAAAATCAGCACCCATATTAAGTGGCACAGTTACAAGCAAATCAAAGGCAACCTCACGCTCATCCATTGAGACCATTGTCTTGGCCTCAACATCAATATGCTCAATTACAAAATCTGACTCCAAAGAAATTTTACGATCACTGAGCATCATCCCTAGATGCTGAGAAGCAACGGGTTTAGTGAAAGCACCTTCTAGGGGGGTCACAAAAACTATTTCAACCTTGTCGCGGATTCCGCGTTTTTCAAAGTAGGCATCGGCAAGGAATGTGAATTCAAGTGGAGCAACTGGACATTTGATTGGCATCTCAGTGATATGAACAACTAAGCGGCCACTGTTAAAATTCTTAAGTGCCTCACGCAGCGCAGTAGCGCCAGCTAATGTATAGAAATCAAAAACGCTCTTGTACCAAATGGCAGGATCACTCATGCCAAGAGTTTGATCCGGGCGTGGAGTCGTACCAGATGCAATTACTAAGTAGTCATACCCGATTTCACGTCCATCTTTTAGGAAAACCCTATTGAGTGTTGGATCAACTTTTTCAATCTCAGCTTGAATAAAATCAACACCTTTAGGAAGGAAATTTTGGCGTTTCTTAATTAACTGCTCAGGTTCATACGTTCCAAAGGGCATTAACAATAACCCTGGCTGATAAATGTGTTCAGTCTCTTGATCGACTACTGTTATTCCCCATGCATCATTAGGGAGTTTTTTTCTAAGTTTATTCACGACCATCGTGCCGGCGGCGCCTGCACCCAAGACGAGTAATTTTTTCATTTGTTTCCTCTCCGTTATTTTTAATCTACTCCTTAGCCAAAAAGAAACGCAGAAATCCAGAGGTGATTTAAGTCGCGTAGTTATTTTCACGCTCAATATCAATGGATTTTCCACCTAAAATTTGGGGTTATCACTCATTACTACTTTCATGCAATAGTTATCCATGGTCGAAAAAACACTCGGGGTGAAAAAGTGGAGCGCACGCGATTCAAAGCGTTGCATCGTGGTTCCAACGGATTTGGATCATAAGTATTCACGTGGGACTCTTGGAGTAATTACTGGCTCAGCACAGTATCCAGGTGCTGCGGTTCTATCAACGTCGGCTGCGGCCGCAACCGGAGTTGGCATGGTTCGATTTCATAGTTCCTCAGGTTTGGCGCACTTAGTTCTGCATGCCACACCATCGGTAGTTGTTCAGCCCGGGAAAGTAGCAGCCTGGTTGATTGGTTCGGGAATTCCAGCTAAGAAATACTCAGATATTTCTACGTGGCTGCGCCATCGCTGGTTTAAATTAGCAAAACTTCAATCAGTGCCGACAGTGCTTGATGCTGGCGCTCTACACTTAGCTGGTTCAATTGAAGCACCAACCTTGATTACTCCTCATAGCGCCGAACTTTCAGCGCTACTTACCTCCCGAGGCGTCCCTGTCTCTGTTGAGGCGATCGAAGGCGATCCAAAGAAATGGGTACAGGGAGCTGCAAAAACTTTAGGAGTGTCCGTGCTTTTGAAGGGAGCTACAACATTCGTAGCTAACGATCAAATCTGCATCGAACTTCCCGTTGCTACTCCGTGGCTTGCAACCGCCGGAACTGGTGATGTGCTCGCTGGCATTATTGGAGCTTTAGTTGCGACAAACACTATTGAAATCCTAAATGATAAAAATCGTTTAGCTGAAGTTGCCGCAACGGGAGCATTCATACATGCACAATCGGCGAAGATTGCATCTAGGGGAGGCCCTATCTCAGCAGAGATGATTGTGAAAGAGATATCTGGTGCCATCTCTCAAATACTTAATTAGCATCTCTAAGTCGAGGTAAGAATTTTCTTTTTTGTTACCCTGTTTTAATGAATGAGCGCGTGCTTGTTGTGATTGATGATGGATTCGAACTTTCTACCTTAGTCCCGGCCCTTAGATTGCACGAAATGGATATCATCGGTGAGGCAAGAAGTGAGAGCGTTGCACTCAATCTCCTCAATAGGCTCCAGCCCGATGTAGTTCTACTTGATATGCATATCGCCGGAATCTCTGCAATTAAAATTGCGGTAAATATGCGTAAATCAAAACCCAAAGTGGGGATTGTTATATTAGAGAGTTGCTCGGATGTTCGCCTTCTAGGTGATCGCCACATTGATATACCTGTCGGTACCAAGGTAATCCTCAAAAAATCAGCTACAGATCTCTTAGTTTTGTGCGCAGCAATTGCCGACTCCAAGGTTTCGGCCGATGAAAACCATGAAGTTTCATGGATAAATGGAAGTGTTTCTATAAAAGAAAACTCTCTACACGGCCTGCTCGTACAACTCACTGATGTGCAAGTTCAAACTCTTCGATTAGTGGCCGATGGTTTAACAAATGCCCACATTGGTCGAATCAGATATGTAAGTGAAAAATCGGTTGAGCAGATCATCTCGCGAGTGGCTCAGGAGTTCAATATTCAACAAGATCACAATAAAAACATGCGTGTGCAGCTAGTTAATGAGTATTACAAGTGGTTAGGCGCGCCTCACCGCTAAAATCCAAAGCTCGCAGAATTGGGAGTAAAATCGCCCGTTATGGAGCTAGAAGAGATGCGAGGGCGTTGGAATGAGGTTCTCGATGCGATTTTGCTGCAAGATCGTGTTGCTTGGCTAGCTTTTTTCGATGCACGGCTAGCAGATTTCGATGGAAAGAGACTCACGCTGGACTTTTCTGATAGCCAAAAGCTTGGTGCCGCTCATGAGTTTTCGCATGCTCGAATTCGGCACCAACAGATACTTGCACAAACCCTAAAATCACTTTTCTCACTCGATGTCGAGATTATCGAACTATGAAAATACGAGCATTGGTAGCCACAATTGGCATTGCCTTATTAACCATAGGATTTCCAAACGCTCACGCTGCATCTCAACTTTCATTTACGGTGCGACAAACTCCATCAGCCAGCGAGGCCTTATTAACTTTTTATGGGACTATAAAACCTGCGAGAGCGGGCACAGTAGTAACGGTACAAATTAAAAACGCTGGGGCTTGGGAGAAAACACGATTTAGTACCAAAACTACGAAAGCTGGAACCTGGAAGATTGTGGCACTTGCAACTGCACTTGAATCAAAAATTTTATATCGAGCCAGTGCGAGTGCAAGTGGAAATAGATTTTATTCACCAACGCGCACGATAACTATTAAGCAGTCGGACGAGTTTTCAGAGAGTGACCCAGCGATGGTGATCGGCCAGTTTGGTCCTGGTGGGCGTATTCATGGCGCAGACATTAGCCGTTGGCAACATCCCAACGATCAAGCTATTGACTTCGTGAAAATGTATGAGGCTGGCATCCGATTTGTCATGATTAAAGCATCAGATACGCGAGATGAAGCCGATGCCCTTGCTTTAAAGTATTTGGTAATGGATCACAGCGCTGCGCAAGCTGCCGGTATTTACACAGGTTTTTATCATTACACAACTCTGCCTGATGTTGAAGATGCCGATGCGATTATTCGAGATGCCACAGCACAGGCGCAAAAGGTTATCTGGCGTTTAGCATCAATTGGCGGATATACCGAGCGCGATTTGCCGTATGCATTAGATCTTGAAAATAAGTGCGTCCGTCTATCCTCAACTGGGGCTTGCCAAAAATATGCCTCACGTAGCGAGGTAACGCTATGGGCAACTACCTTTCTAGCACTTCTTAAAGAAAAAACCGGAAAAACCCCAATCATGTACTCATACTCCAGTTTTCTTGAGGGCTCCATAAATCGAAGCGTTGAACTCGCACAATATCCATTGTGGTTAGCCCACTATGCAATCGATCCAGCAAATCCCGTGAATCAACCGGGACTTAAATCCAATGGTTGTTACGTACATTCATGGACAAGTGCAAACTGTGATTCACAGTGGACCATGTGGCAGTACTCATCATGTGGAATTGCGCCAAAGTACGGAGTACCTGGTTCACGTCTTGATCTAAATGTATTTAGAGGTACTGCTCAGGATTTCTTAGATCTCATCCAAGGTAGTTGGACGCCATCGCAAGTTGATTTAATGCCCATTAAAGAGCCAACTTTCATGACTCTATTAGGGCAGTCGGCTACGACCACTAATAGACCGGTGAGTTTCAATGTCAGCGTTGTGCGCCCAGACTTAACTCCAGTTGTAACAGGAAGCGTAAAGTTGGTTCTCGACCCACTCAATGTGCCAATCGAAAAACCAAAACAAACTGCCCTGCGTGCCACTAGCGGTGCTTGGACTCTCTCAGTAAAGGGTCTAGCTGCAGGAATATATTCAGGAAAAATTCTCTTTAATGATGTATCTCAAACACATGCACAAAGCTGGCTACCAGTAACTCTCACGCTTGAACAAGGTGCGATACCAACAGTTACTCCATCTCCTACTGCGAAACCAACTCCAAAGCCATCAGTTGATGGATGCAGAAACCAAATTAAGAACTAACTTTTTCATCCTCTTTTAAAATTTCACCCATGGCAACCAACTCTCTTTCAACAAGTGATTCGTAGGCAGCAACCGAACTCTTGCGCTCTTTTGAAGACCAACCTAAAACCGGAGCGATTATTTCAGAGATAGCCTCGGCAAGATTTAGCCCATGATTGTGGGCTTCGAAAGCGATGCGGGTACGACGAGAAATCACATCGTCAATACTTTGTGCTCCCTCGTGACTTGCTGCGTAGTAAATCTCAGCTCTTATATAAGGCAAATCGGGCGAGAGTCTCTTTCCTAAGGCGGGATTTTCTTTGATTAAATCTAATACTTCGCTAATCATTGAGCCATAGCGGTTGAGAAGATGAGTAATCGATTCAGTCGATAAACCGTTTTCTTCTGCCAGGCGATCAACTTGTTGTGCTAAAGCAAAGTAACCATCAGCACCAACGAGCGGAAGTTTATCTGTAACTGACTCTGGAATTAATTTGCGAAGCTCTATTGCAGCAAGATCAATTACATCCTTTCCCATAATGCGATACGTAGTGTATTTACCCCCGGCAATACTGACAAAGCCTGGTGCGGGTCTATCCACTGTATGTTCGCGCGAGAGTTTAGTAGTTACAGAACTCTTCTTATTTGCTACTAATGGTCGAAGTCCAGCATAAACTCCAATTATCTCGTCATATTTTATCTGCGGAGTAAGAACGCGATTGGCTTGATCCACGATATATTGGACATCTTCACGATTAGCGAAAGGCTCAGCACGATCTCCCGTGTAAGGAGTGTCGGTTGTACCAACAATCCATTTATTACCCCAAGGAATAATGAAGAGAACTGAAACTGGGGTTTTAAGAATAATTCCAGCGTCGGATTTAATCGCCGAGCCAGGTAACACGATATGGACACCTTTGCTCATGGTCACGTTGTATCCAGCTATTAAATCAAACTTTTCGTGAAGCGCATCGCTCCAAATTCCGGCGCACATAACCGTCACTGTTGCTTTAATCGCAATGCTCTTTCCGCTCACTAAATCTTTAGCATTAACGCCAATGATCTGCTTTCCTTCTCGAATGAGTGATTCGGCGCTCATGCGAGTTGCAATAATTGCTCCATGTCGTGCTGCGGTGCGAGCAACACTGAGTGTATGGCGGGCATCATCTACTTGTGCATCAAAGTATTTGATTGCTCCCAAAATGATATCTGGCCGTAGCGAGGGTGCGATCTCATTAATCTGTTTCTGGCTCAAGTGCTTGTGCCATGGCAAAGAGCGCCCAAAGCCACGCAGCACGTCGTATAGGGCTAAACCTGCACCAACATACGTGCGTTCTTTAAACTTTTCGGTGAGTGGAAAAAGAAAGCCAACAGGTTTTACTAAATGTGGGCAGAGTGTCGAGACGAGAAGTTCTCGCTCATGTAACGCCTCACGAACTAATTTGAAGTCATACTGCTCGAGATAGCGGAGTCCACCATGAATTAATTTACTCGAGCGGCTGGATGTTCCAGCTGCAATATCTTGGGATTCGATTAACGCAACTTTCAATCCACGAGAGGCGGCATCTAGAGCAGCACCAACACCATTTACTCCACCGCCAATTACCAAAACATCAAAACTCTCGCTGCCAAGTGCAGCGATAGCGCTTTCACGTTGTCTTGGGTTTAGATCAGATAAAAACATATGCGTTGCATCTCCATTGCAGCCTTTGTAGAGTAAAGCCTAACCGAATAGAGACGGGTTTGCCCTATTGTGAGATACATCGGCAGTTTGGATCAAGGCACTAGTAGTACGCGATTTATGATCTTTGACCATGCTGGAAAAGTTGTCGGCCAACACCAAGTTGAGCATCGTCAAATTCTTCCCAAAGCCGGCTGGGTCGAGCATGATGCCGCCGAAATTTGGGAGCGTACCCAGGAAGTAATATCTGCGGCGCTTAGGCAGGCCGATATTTTGGGCTCGGATTTAGCGGCGGTAGGTATCACCAATCAGCGTGAAACAACCCTCGTTTGGGACATCGACACTGGTCAGCCCCTATCTAATGCCATAGTGTGGCAAGACACACGAACTACTAATTTTTTAGAGTCCCTGAGTGAAGATGAACAAAAGCTCATCGTTTTCAAGACGGGTTTAACTATTGCGCCATATTTTGCTGGAAGCAAAATGAACTGGCTGTTAGAAAATGTTCCCGCAGCTAAGGGCGCTAGCGCTCGCTTTGGAACTATAGATTCTTGGTTGCTGTGGAACTTAACCGGCGGAGTACGCGGTGGTGTTCACGCTACTGATGTCACAAATGCAAGCCGTACATTACTCATGAACCTTGAAACTCTGGACTGGGATGATGAGCTTCTTTCAATTTTTGGCGTTGCACGAGAGTCATTACCAATTATTAAATCCTCCTCGGAGAAATATGGACTTACCGATCCTCATGGAGCCTTTGGTACAGCTATTCCAGTCGCTGGAATTTTAGGTGATCAGCAGGCGGCAATGGTTGGCCAGGTTTGTTTTGAGCGAGGTGAATCAAAGACTACGTATGGCACTGGCAACTTTGCATTGCTCAATACAGGTACTGAGATTGTGCGCTCCAAAAATGGATTATTAACCACGGTATGTTTTAAATTTGGCGATGAGCCGGCACGTTATGCCCTTGAAGGATCAGTTGCAGTTACCGGATCTGCCATTCAGTGGCTTCGCGATCAATTGGGCGTTATATCTAATGCAGCAGAGATTGAGATTTTAGCCTCCTCCGTCGCCGACACTGCAGGGGTCTACTTCGTCCCTGCATTCTCAGGACTATTTGCTCCGTACTGGCGCAATGATGCTCGCGGAGTCATTGTGGGACTTACGCGCGCGACAACAAAGGCACACCTTGCACGTGCTGCCCTCGAAGCTATCTGCTATCAGACTCGCGATGTCATGGATGCAATGGTTGCTGATAGTGGAACACCTATGAGCACAATGCGAGTTGACGGCGGAATAACTGCGAACTCTCTATGCATGCAGATGCAGGCCGATATTATGGGGATAGAAATATCTAAACCATTAATTGCAGAGACAACTGCACTTGGGGCTGCATATGCTGCAGGTTTAGCTGTAGGTTTTTGGAGATCAAAGGATGAAGTTCGCCAACAATGGCAGGAGTCTCGTCGTTGGACTCCAACTAGCACGTTTGAAACGCGGGAGTTTGGTTATTCTCAGTGGAAAAAAGCCGTCGAACGTACGCTTAATTGGAGCGATTAAATCTGACCACTTTGTAAGAGTTCACGTTTAGTTTTGTAATAGGTCGTCCAGGTTGTTAAGTACTGGGGCTCCTCTCGTGTGGCCTCAGTAATGTCCCATTCAATTCCTGCATGACCAAAGAGCGCAGTCGTTGCACGCATTGATAGTTCGAGAGTTCGGCCAGTTTGATGGCAATGCGTGAATTAACTTTAGAAAAAGTTGAAAACTCTAAAGACGTACTTAGCGACGATTCAAGCTGTTGAGAGTGGCTTTGCCAGAAAGAAATTTAAAGCCCCTCGTTTTTTTACTTCACTTCCAAGTCAAGGTGCGCAGATTATTCAACGGGGTTAATAGAGATAACTTCAACCCCACCGATTGAGTTAAGTAACTCAATTAAGTCAGTCGGATCGGTGCCGGGAACGGCAACGGTAATATCGTCAAAGCCACGGCCTCCCTCGGACTTAAGCACTACGAGTTCTCTAATATCTCCACCCGCAGCACCAATAGCAGATGCGAGTAGACCTAGAGAACCAGGGCGATCCGGAAGAGCAACGCTAAGACGAAATTGGGCCATGGTTTGATTCTACCCTGACTCTATTTCATCTAGGTTACAGATTTCTTACAGCTGAAATTTTAATCTCAGTTTGATGGAGCTGAGCCGAGAAGTACTTTGAAGCTCTTCTGTCCCCCAGTCGGCAAATCCACAATAACGGTTACGGTAGATCCAGGTGCATATGAACGAATTCGAACAATTGCACCAACTGGATCGGCGATTTTTAGACCGTCAATTGACCTAATAACAGAACCGGCTGGAATGCCCGCTTTTTCTGCGCCATCACCAGGACTCAACCTTAGAATTTTTGCGCCTGTGCCTGTGTACGTTGTATCAAAGAAGATTCCCAAAACCGGTCTCGTTGATTTACCTGTTTCGATTAACTCATCCACAACACGTTTTGCCTCGTTAATTGGAATGGAAAATCCAAGTCCAATATTGCCCGCTGTACCATTACTAGACAGTGTTGCTATCGCTGAGTTGACTCCAATGATTCGACCGGAAGAGTCTAGAAGTGCGCCACCTGAGTTACCTGGATTAATCGCAGCATCGGTTTGGATCGCATTAACGAAAGACTCAGCGCCAAAAGTTCCAGTTGTTACAGGACGATTCAGTGCCGAAACAATTCCACTTGTAACGGTGCTAGCTAAGCCAAGTGGCGAACCGATGGCAACGACCGCCTCACCCACACTGATTTTCGAGGAATCACCAATGCTAATAATGGGAAGATTTCCCTTGTCAACTTTAAGGACGGCTAAATCGTAGGTTGAGTCGCGACCAACAATTGTTGCAGGAAATGTATCTCCATTTGAAAGTTCGATCAGGATTGTTCCAGTCGTTGCCGCGCTTTCTATAACATGGCTATTGGTAATAATGAACGAATTTGTTGAGCTGCTCTTATAAATAGAGCCAGAGCCGGAGCCTGAACCATTAATCGATGTGACTTTAATTGATACGACCGATGGAGTTACAAGAGCTGCAATTGATTTAACATCGATTGTCGATCCGCCTAATGTGATTAATGTTCGAGATGCGGAGCACGTTCCATTGCTTGATAAATACAGAGCTTGAGTCCTTTTATCGACACAGGCCTTCGTTCCAACTGGTTCATTAATAGCCGCTGTTGCAACTCCACCAACTATGGTGGCACCAAGTAGAAAACCAACTCCTACTTTCGCAAAGTTCGATCTCAATGTGCATCTCCATTTCGTTGCTAATTCTCCGGTGAAGAGAGTAAAAGTACGCCTTTAAAGTTTACTAGGTCTTAAGTTCGAAAATTATACGAGTACTACCCAGGTGCCATCGATTGCCACTTTAACGGAGGGGAGTTTTGCCGTGGCAGGGCCTACTACCGCATTGGCAGAATTAAAGGGGTCGAATTCAGAGCCGTGACATGGGCATTTAAGTGTTTTACTCGAAGGTGTGTAGGAAACAGTACAACCTTGATGTGTGCATATTGCTGAGTACGCGAAGACACCGATTTTTGTTCTAAATAAAATAGCGGGTGCACCATTTTCTAACGAGAAATTTTTGGTGGCTCCCACATCAAGGGCTGCAAGTTTCACAATCTTTGTTTTCGTTGCTGAGCTGGCACTATTCTTATTGGATTTCGGATTAAAAAACCTACCTGCCACTGCAAGTGCTACAGCTAGAGTTCCGATGACTCCAGTGCGCAATACGCCTCTACGCTCTAACGATATGGCAAGACCTTTTCTATTATTCTTTAAGTGAAGCAGATAAGACAACCAAAGAACTGCATATGCGGTGTCACTGCCTAAAAAATACGGATCTACACGGAAGCTGCTCGCAAGCCATAATCCGATTGACATCGAAAAGCCTCCGAAGGCGGCCATGGACGGAACAACCCAAAAAATTGTTGCCAATCCAATTGAGAACTCGGAGATCATCACGAAAATGCCGACTTGAACTGAATTGTCAATTAGCTTTTCAAATATAAAACCAATTGGAGATTGGGATGAGTATCCAGCGAGCCGAGCACCAATAAAAGTCGTAGAGCCAGAAGTTAAAAAGCCAGGATCAGTGGCTTTCCACCACGCGGCAAATAACCATGTAAATCCAAGCCAGAAACGTATTACTCGAACAGGCCATGATTGAGCTCGCCATGAGGCAGCGGCAACCTTAAAGAATCTAAGATTCATGTAGGAAATGGTAAGGGCAACGAGCGTGCTTCGCTTTAAATAAAGCTCCCTGACTTGGATTCGAACCAAGAACCTGCCGGTTAACAGCCGGCTGCTCTGCCATTGAGCTATCAGGGATCAATGAGTACGAGCGCAAACTCTAGCGCACAGAGAGCATTCTTCGAAAATTGAGGGATTTAAAGGCCTCCGAGGGCTAAATCATGGAGCGAGCGTCGCTTACTCTCTAGGGCCACTAGAGCTCCAAATGCAGCGCCATATTCCATTTCATTCTCAACTGGATTAAGTCGTTGAAGGCTTGATTTTAACTCTGCGATAGATCGAGAGATCGCAACTTCACGTAAGCGAGCGATGATACTTGCAACATATATGGCCGTTGGTTTGCCATCGGAGCGAATCGGTTCCACCGTCAGCTCTGTGAAAAGCGCTTTGATTTTTTCATCGGAGATTGCATTCATTGAAAGATTTGGTTTTTCGTCGATCGTTTTTCTCATTTCGCGATATGCCGGATGAGTAAAAGCAGCCTGCTCAATATCGCTCCAAAGGTTGTCGATGAAAAGCTGTGGCTCTTGCAAACGGGCTTTGAGAACTTCACGCTCTAAAATTAGTCGAGCATCATTAGCATCTGGCCGCCAATTATTATCTTCAATTAAAACCTCAGATGCGACTTCACTACGAAAAGGTGCTTTTACACTTTGAGAAACCACTGCAGAAACGATTTCAACTTCTACGCCTAACCATCCCGCAAGCAATCGTGTGTACTCTGGACGTAGGGATTTATCGCGAATTTGGGCCACTAAAGGCGCAGCGGCATTGAGTGCGTTGATGCGGCCTTCAGCTGAATCTAACTTGTGATGTGCCAGTTCGCTGCGAATCGCAAACTCAAATAACGGGACGCGTCTGGCAATTAAATCCCTTAGCGCTAAATCACCTTTTTGCTGGCGTAGATCACATGGATCTAAACCATCGGGTTCGACGGCAACAAAAGTTTGAGTGACGAACTTCTGATCTTCAGTGAAAGCACGAAGCGCCGCTTTTTGACCAGCTGCATCACCATCAAAGGTAAAGATAACTTCGCCTCTAAATGAATCATCATCCATTAACAATCTACGCAAAATCCGTATGTGGTCAGTGCCAAATGCTGTCCCGCACGTTGCAACTGCCGTAGTTATCCCGGCAAGTTGGGCAGCCATAACATCGGTGTAGCCTTCAACTATGACGGCTTGGCGCTTCTTTGCAATCTCTTTTTTAGCAACATCTAAACCATACAAAACCTGACTCTTCTTATAGACAGGTGTCTCTGGGGTATTTAAATATTTAGGCCCTTGGTCTTCGGTATCACTTGCTAATTTGCGTGCACCAAAGCCAACAACATCCCCTGAAATATCACGTATCGGCCAAGTTAAGCGATTTCTAAATCTATCGATGGGGCCGCGTGGACCCATCTTTGATAAGCCAGCAAGCTCTAACTCATCAATTGTGTAATCCATTGCCCGCAAATGTTTGGTGAGCCCATCCCAATCATCTGGTGCGAAACCAACTCCGAACTGAATACAAGCGGCCTTATCGAAGCCCCGCTTTGTTAATAAGTCGCGACCGTGTTGGGCGTTGGGGCTGTTGAGTTGTGCCTGGTAAAACTTTGCGGCCTCGGTATTCGCTGCAATTAAGCGTGAGCGAACCCCAGCTGAAAAGGCAGGAGAGTTGCCACCGCTTTCTTCATATCGAAGCGTGTAACCCAAGCGATCGGCCAGGCGTTCGATTGTCTCTGTAAATGTTAAGTGATCTATTTTCATTAAAAATGCGATGACATCGCCACCGGTCTGGCAACCAAAGCAATGAAAATATCCCTTACTTGGGGTTACATGAAAAGAGGGTGATTTCTCGTCATGGAAAGGGCAGAGACCTTTTTTCTGACCTCCACCAGCGTTTTTTAATTGAACATAATCTCCAACGATTTCGTCGATGGGTGCGCGATCACGAATGTATGCAACATCCTCGTCTCGAATACGCCCGCTCATAAGTTCACTTTAGCAATTAGCCAGTAAGCGTGCATGTAAGACATATGCCCCGGGGTCAGTTAGAGCGGCAACTTGGTCAATTATGACGCGCATCCGTGCAGTTTCATCAGCGGCCTCATTCCACGCCTTTATGAAAATCGAATCAAGTTCGTGAGGCGCACATGCTGTCAGCATCTCCACTAACTCGGCGATGATGACTTGCTGCTTTGCATATCGATCCTGCGAGTGCGCGGCGTTAATTAAGTAATGCCCAGCGATAGCTTTGAGGAAATCGACTTCCACAACTTGTTCGCGTGGGATTTCAAGGTTAGCTAAGTATCGTGAGAGAGGGCCATCCCCATGAACTCTGCGAGTTTCTACTTCGGCGGCAAGTACGAATCGACCAATTAACTGTGAAGTGGAGTCCTTTAACCTTGCTAAAGAGCGAAGAGTTCCATCGTAATAATATGGCCAGGCAGAAAGTGCC
>CAYGHJ010000005.1:0-34385 GCA_964349605.1 uncultured Candidatus Planktophila sp.
TTCCATTTGCAGTTAATGAGGTCCCATCTATCGGATCGACTGCAACATCACACGAGGGCCCTTGCTGATTGCCGACGCTCTCACCATTATGGAGCATTGGAGCGTTATCTTTTTCACCTTCACCAATAACTACAACACCTGCCATATCAACGGTATTAATCTTTTCGCGCATCGCTTCGACTGCGGCTTTATCAGCTAAATTTTTCTCACCACGACCTACCCAAGGGGCTGCGGCAATCGCGGCAGTCTCTGTTACACGAATTAGTTCGAGTGCTAAGTTGCGATCTGGGATTGGCTGCATTATTCACGGCTCACTTTCGCTCCTAGTGTGACAAGTTGCTCAGTAAAGTTAGGATAGCCGCGATCTACATGGAAGGCGGCATCTATGGTTGTTTCACCCTCACTTACGAGAGCTGCTAGAACTAAACCTGCACCGGCACGGATATCGGTGGCCTCAACTGGCGCCCCGGATAGCTCCGGAACTCCTTCAATGGATGCGTGATGGCCATCGACTAATATCTGCGCACCAAGGCGTATGAGTTCGTTAACAAACATAAAGCGAGATTCAAATACATTTTCAGTCACTAAAGAATGTCCAATGGCAATTGAGTTCAGGGCAATAACCATAGGAAGCAAATCTGTAGGAAAGCCTGGATATGGAAGAGTTGCCACATCGATTGCGTGTGGCCTTGAATCCATTCGTACGCGTATACCGTCGAAAGTCGATGTGACAATCGCCCCAGCGCTTACGAGTTTTTCAAGGGGTAACTCTAAATCGTTAGCACGCGCTCCATGAATTGTGATGTCACCTCGTGTCATTGCCGCGGCAAATGCCCAGGTCCCAGTAATGATGCGATCAGGAATTGTTACATGTCTTGTGGGATTTAGTTTCTCCACTCCAGTAATAGTGATTCGTGGAGTTCCGAGGCCTTGAATCTTTGCACCCATTGATATTAAAAATTCGCCGAGATCGATTAAATCCGGTTCTCGCGCAGAGTTTTCGATTGTTGTTACACCTTTAGCTAATACAGCCGCCGTCATAATATTCTCTGTCGCGCCAACACTTGGAAAATCAAGTTCTATAAAGCTCCCGGTTAACCCATTTGCTGCCTCGGCGATTACATATCCATGTTCAATATGCGCTTTCGCACCCAGTGCCTCTAAACCCTTGATGTGAAAATCCAAACCTCGCGATCCAATTGAATCCCCACCAGGTAGCGCTACCTCAGCTTTACCAATTCTGGCGACAAGTGGACCTAAAACATTTATGGAGGCACGCATTTTTCTCACAAGATCATAATCTGCGCGGTGTCCTGGGTTTTCAGGAACATTGATTGTCACAGTATCTTTTTCATGAATAACCGTGCAGCCAAGACGTGTCAAAAGATCAGACATTATGTCGACATCGGCAATCTCTGGAACATTTTCGATTGTGGTCGTACCGGCGGCTAAAAGTGAAGCAGCCATTAGTTTTAGAACGGAGTTCTTTGCTCCAGTGACGGTAACTTCTCCACGCAGACTAACTCCTCCTGTGACGCGGAAACGATCCAGAGATGCCATGGCCGCAGTCTACTTATAGGCTATGGGCATGGTTAATTTGACGCGTATTTATACCAAGACCGGTGATGATGGAACGACCTCATTAGGCGATATGAGCCGAACATCGAAAAATGATCCGCGCCTTGAAGCGTATGCCACTGTGGATGAAGCTAACTCCTCGATTGGTGTAGTGCTTGCTAATGGAGATTTGAGTGAAGATGTACGCGCATTGTTAGTGCGAATTCAAAACGATCTCTTTGATGTTGGTGCCGATTTATGCACGCCGGTGGTTGACTCACCTGCCTTTGAGCCACTTCGCGTTCTTGAATCACAAGTTACATTTTTAGAAGAGGCGATCGATAGATACAACAGCGAGTTAGAGCCATTGCGCTCCTTTGTTCTGCCATCGGGCACGCAAGCGGCTGCACATCTTCATGTCGCTCGCACTGTTGTGCGTCGTGCGGAGCGCTGTACATGGGCTGCAATTCATGGATTTGGTGGTGGCGTTAGTCCAATAACTGCAAAGTATCTAAATCGTTGTTCAGATCTGCTCTTTGTTTTAGCACGACATGTAAATAAAGATATAGGCGACCAACTGTGGGTCCCTGGAGCAAATCGCTAATTATTGAGCGCAGTATACGTGGAACTTGGAATTTTCTCACTTGGAGCATCATGGTGACAGTTTGCAGAAATCCCTGACACTCGGTGGTTGAGCTCTAGAGGTTCTTGACTAACAAGCAGAACCGTCACAATTTCTTTAGGCTCAGTCGCCCTTACTAATGTTCGTATAGTTCCGAAAGTTATCCTTGTTGCATCTTCGGCCGATGTTACACCTGCTAACTGGGCATTAACCTCCCACCAAGTGCAGCCACTGAGGGATGCAATCTGAATTGCACCGCACGAGAATTTTTCACAAACGGGCACTCCATCAACTTTTTGAGCCAGCGCTCTAGCTAATTTTTTATCATTCGATGCCGTTCCAATTAGCTCTTTTGCCCTCGGAATTTTGGCAAAAACGTCACCGCTGGACTTGAAGCCAACGGGTGGCCATTTTGGAGAGGGTGAAGGGGAGAGGCGTTTTTTGCTCTTTTTTGTAGCAACTTTCTTTTTTACAACTGCCTTCTTAGTTGGCTTTGCCTTTTTAATTGGCGTGGCCTTCTTAGTTGCTGTGGCCTTAGAGGTTGGAGTTGGTGATTTAGTCGCACTTGTCGCTACGGGGGTTATCAATGTTGCCGCCATAACCAGTATTAACAGGCGCTTAATCACGGTCCCACTTAAATTTGCGGACTGAGAAGAATATTCCGATGATGAGCCAGATAACTAGAACGGCAAATGTCCGCTCGTTCTCCCAAGACTTTGCTACCTCTTGAGTTGCAAAAGAATCGGGCAAGAAAACCGAGCGCATTCCTTGAGTAAGCCATTTAAGCGGAAAGAGTGAGGCAAACTGTTGCATCCACGTAGGGAGTTGAGTAAAAATAAAGAAGACTCCGCTAAAGAACTGCAAAATGATGACGATGGGTGAAACAACTGCCGATGCACCCCGTCCACTCTTTGGCACGACAGAGAAAGCGACTCCAAGCACAGTTGAGCAGGCGCTTCCTAGGATTATCAGCCATGTAAATGTAATCCACTTATTAATATCTGTTGGCATTTCGACTCCGAAGAAGACAGCGCCGAAACCGAGCAGCATAATAATTTGAATTACCATGCTGACGAAGACAAGGATTGCCTTGCCTATAAAATAACTAGAAGCTGGCATCGGAGTACCGCGCAACCGCTTGAGTGCACCGAAATCGCGCTCTAATGGAATAGTGATTGCTAAGCCTTGAAATCCGGTATTGACCAGACCTGAAGCGATCATTCCGGCGAGAAAGTATTGAGAGAACGTTACTCCCGGAGCAATAGTGTCTTTAAAGACCGAACCAAAAATTAGAAGGAGAATAACTGGAAATAAAAGAGTAAAGATGACAGATTCGCGTTGGCGTGCAAATTGACGTATCTCTAAACCTCCTCGTCGAATGCCGAGTGAGATGGCGCTTGGAACCTTACTCATGTGTTTTACCAATCATCTTAAGGTAAACATCCTCTAAAGATGGGCGAGTTACGGTAAGTTCAGGAATCTCACCGTTAAAAATTGAAGTAAGTCTATTTACGAGAGCAGTGGGATTATCAGTTGCTTCGGACTTAATCTCACCTGCCTCACGCCACGTAACAAGTGCTTTAGATGTACTACGACCACCAAGCTCGGACGGTGTAGATATTTCAATGATTTGACCATTGTTTATGACTGCAACGCGATCAGCGAGTGCCTCTGCCTCATCTAAGTAATGGGTAGTAAGCAAAATAGTTGTACCATTTCCGCGTAGATTTTCAATAAGTGTCCAAAATGCGCGTCTTGCCTCGGGATCAAAACCAGTCGTGGGTTCGTCGAGAAAAAGGAGCTCTGGATTGCCAACTATGCCAAGTGCAACATCTAGACGTCTGCGTTGGCCTCCTGAAAGTTTACGAATGAGCGAACCCGCTTTTTCTTCTAAACCAACAGCATGTATCAATTCATCAACTTCTCTGGGATTGGAGTAGTAGCCACTGAAGTGATCGATAGTTTCAGTAACCGTTAAATCACCTGAATCCGAAGTCGACTGCAAAACGATTCCGATTCGATTGCGCCACTCTCGGGCAGCGTGCCCTTCGTTACGGGGGTCAAAACCTAGGACACTTACTTCTCCGCCATCACGGCTTCGAAACCCCTCGAGAATCTCAACCGTAGTTGTTTTGCCTGCACCGTTTGGTCCGAGTAAAGCAAAGATCTCACCCGATGAAATTGTTAAGTCGATCCCTTGGACCGCGTGTACAGCTCCATAACTCTTTCGTAGGTCCTTAACTTCAATCGCATTCATGGTGCGATACTACTATGCCAACTACTGTGAGAAAATATTGGCATGAGTCCGCGCAGAAACTATCCCAAGAATAAGCGGCCGAAGTCAGATAATCGTGATGTTGCAACATCGAATCAAAGCTTTGAAGAGCACCAAGAAGGTTTGTATACGGTTCGCAAGTTAACTGGTTCTGGATCAAATAAACCATATCGCTGTCCAGGCTGTGATCAGATGATTCCCCTTGCAACTCCGCACATCGTTGCTTGGTTAGAAGATGATGAAGAAAGTCGGCGTCATTGGCATAGTGCATGTTGGTCTAAAAAGGATAAGCGCAGACCTAATACTGAGCGAACTCGCAATGCCCCACGATATTAATGCTCTTTAGTCCTCACCCTAAACGGCCTTTAAGTAATTTAATTAACTTAATTACTAATGCATCATCTTTTTGCCTGCGTTTAAAACTTAATAATTTGAATGGCAAGTAAAATCGCGTGCGCACAACTGTGCGGGCGAAAGTATATTCCAAGAGACCTTCAGGACCATGCACTCTGCCAGATCCACTATCTTTTACCCCGCCAAAAGGAAGCGAGGCAATCGTTGCAAAAGCGAAAGTCGAATTAATTGCAACCATGCCGCATTGAAGTTGAGACGCTATCTTCTTTCCTTTTCGCTTAGACCAGACACTTGCACCGAGCCCATATGCAGATGCATTTGAAAGATCTATTGCCTCACGCATAGTGGCGACGCGATTAACAATAATGATTGGACCAAAAGTTTCTTCACGCATAGCTGCGGAGTTTTCTGGTACATCTATCAAGACAACTGGTTGTACAAATGGAGCTACTACTGAATCAGGGCCGCCATAAACACATGTGCCACCATCGGCGATTGCCTCTTTAATGTGGGTTTGGATAACTTTAATCTGTGAAGGCAAAGTTGCTGGTCCGTAGTTTCCATTGCTCGGTGCACCTGCACGAATCGTTGCTGCTAACTCGATTGCCCGTGCAATGAACTCGTCGGCAACTTTCTCATCGACATAGACACGCTCAGCACCAATGCAGGATTGTCCAGCATTTGCCATTGCAGACCACATTGTGGCATCGACTGCGCGCGCAAGATCTGCATCGGCAGCAACAATTACTGGATCTTTTCCACCACATTCAAGAACTACTGGAATCATATGTTTGGCACATTGAGCTGCTACTAACTTTGCAGTTCGAGTTGAGCCAGTAAATGAAATCTTGTCGATTCCACTTTCACACAGCGCGCTACCTGTTTGAGCTAAACCTGTGATCGTTGTAAAGATATCGGCAAAGGGTGCGTTTTCATTAAAACTCTCCTGAAGCCACATTCCCACCCCTGGTGCATACTCACTGGGCTTAAAGACAACCGTGTTTCCAGCAGCCAAGGCATAAGAGATTGAACCAATCGGAGTAAAAATGGGATAGTTCCAGGGCCCAATTACACCGATAACCCCAAACGGGGAGCGCTCAACAGTAGCCGCCATATTTGCCATTAATAATCCTGGTCGTCGATATGAGGTTCTCAAGATTGATTCAGCATGACGTGCCGCCCAACTAATGTGATTCGCTGCCATACCTACTTCAAGTCGTGCATCACTAAGTGGCTTGCCCGTCTCATGGCTTATTAATTCACCAATCTGATCAATGCGATTTAATATCAATGAACTCCACGCAAGTAAAACCTGCTTGCGGCCATTGAAACCGATTTTTTGCCACTCCGCACTAGTCTCGCGAGCACGTGAAACAACTTCTCCAACTTCACTCTCGCTCATGATGGGGTAAGTACCAATTACTTCACCATTAACTGGATTGTGTGAATTAAATAGAGAACTTCGCTTAATAGCCATGGTTTGAAGCGTAGTCGTGTGTCGATACAATTTGAAGCATGGCAGAGATTATTAGACCCAGTACTGTCTTGCCCTCTATTAGAACTCCCTTTCATGTGAAAACAACTGATGGCGTAGATCTCATCGGCGAAGTCGCATCTCCACTTGGGGCTAAACGTGGGGCTATTCTCTGTTTTCATCCATTACCAACCGCTGGCGGAATGATGGACAGTCATGTTTTTAAGAAGGCAGCTAATAGATTGCCCGCAATGGCCGGAATCACTGTCGTTCGTTTCAATTCGCGTGGCACGGTTAGTGAAGCAGGGCGAAGTACGGGTGAATTCGATAATGGGAATGCCGAAGCATTAGATGTTCAAGCGATGCTTGCATATTGCTTTGACTCATTGAAATTAGAAAATGTCTGGGTAGTCGGTTGGTCATTCGGAACTGACTTAGCTCTGCGACATGCCAAAGATCATCGGCATGAGGGTCTGATTCTTTTGAGCCCTCCACTTCGAACCACAATTGAAAGCGATTTACTTTACTGGAACAGCGATCCTCGACCGATCACGGCGCTTATCCCTGAATTTGATGAATTTCTCAAACCCGATGAAGCGCGAGAGCGTTTTTCTATAATTCCTTCGATGAGAGTTATAGCCGTTGAAGGTGCAAAACATTTATGGCTTGGCGAGCCTTTTGTGCACCGAGTTCTATCCCAGATTAATGCAATAGTTACGGGAGATTTCGAAGAGTTACCCCTTGAGTTTTAAGAAGACTCTGCCCGAGGAATAGCTACCTCATCCAGAATTAAGATAATCGCTGCAGCGACTGGAATGGCCAAAAGCCCACCGACGAGTCCCATTAACGATGATCCAATAAGCGCGGCAATGATTGTTACCGCACCCGGTAGCGACATAGTTCTCTTCAATATTCTCGGCGTAACAACGTAATTTTCAATTTGTACATAAATGACATATGCAAGAAATGCAATCACTCCGAGGAGAATGGACTGAGTAAGTGCGATTATTGTTACTATTGAAATACCGATGAAGTGGCCAATTAGTGGAATTAAACCGCAGACCAGCACAATCATGGCGATTGCAAACGGCGATGGCAGCCCTAGAACTATTGAGAGAATTAAGACAAAAATTGCCGCCATAATGGCGATTATTATTTGGCTTCCAACAAAGGCTCCAACACGAGTAATAATGGCATTAGTTAATCGGCCAACACGGTCGCGTCTGCTAGCTGGCACTAGAGAGAGTCCTAATTTGACGGTCTGAGGTAAAGACGCAATGAAATAGAGAGTTAAGACTAAAATTGTGATGAAGGAGAAAAAGCCGGAAAGAATTGTTTTGCCTACACCGAGTACACCACTAAAAGTCGTCACAAGTAGTGTTCCATCTGAAGTTACCGACTTCAATTTTGTTTGTAACGTGTCGATAATTCCATACTGCTCATTGAGTTTATTTATCGCATCATTGTTTGTTAAATCATTGAGCAACTGCGGCGCCTTATTAATTAATTGGGTTCCTTGAGTAACAACAGGCGGGGCTACAACGAAGGCGAAGAAAATAACAAAGGCAATTACTGATGTGAAGATAATGGCAACGGCAGTAGCCCTTGATAAGTTTTTACGTCTCAACGCTTCAACGGCGGGATTTAAGCCGGTTGCGAGAAATAGCGCGATGAGAATGAGCACAAATATTTGACCTACACTCGCCAAAGCACGCATTAAAACAATTGCAGTCATGGCACCAAGAGTTGCAATGAAGCCGAAGTAGAAAGGGTGGGCTCTATTTATTGGGGTACCAAGAGTTCCAAAATCTTCGGTTGAATTTGGAGCTTTATCTGCTTGGGTGCTTGCCTTCTTTATACGCGTTGAAATCGCCATATATCTATTCTAAATCCAGCAGCACATCAAAGGTGGGGCATAGTTCACCTATTCGTCACATTGTTAGGCAAGAATAGGCTTTATGGCGCTACGGATTACTGGCTTAGGCGAGGAGATCGCTGCCGTTACTGGCTTACCCTGGCAGTTGAGCTTAGAGGAGTGGCCTGAAGATCCTGCCTTGGCTGAAAAAAGAGGTATATCCCGCCACGTAGTTCGTTTAGTACGTGCAACAAAAGATCCAGATTCTCAAGTTTATGCCGTGAAAGAAACGGTAAGTGAATTCGCTAATCGAGAATATAAAATCCTTCGTGAACTCACACATATGCACGCCCCTTGTGTTGAGCAAATTGCTGTCGTTGAAGGGCGAACCGATAAAAATGGAGAAGAACTTCCCTGTGCAATCGTTACCCGCTTTCTGCCCTATTCTCTACCCTACCGAGTATTACTTTCAGGTTCGGTAACAGCCCATGACATCACCACGATGGCAAGTGCGCTCGCTCTCTTAATTGTCCGTTTGCACTTACTTGGGTTTTGGTGGGGCGACTGTTCGCTTTCAAATACTTTGTTTAGGCGAGATGCCGAGGGCTTCGCCGCGTATCTTGTAGATGCTGAAACTGGAGAGTTTCAAAAGACTCTCAGCGATGGTCAACGTGAACATGATTTAGATATAGCAATGTTTAATGTTGCCGCAGAGCTCGAAGACCTTTCGCTTTCAGGAGTTCTATATCCCGGAATGGATCCAGTTCGTGCCGCTGAAGCAGTTATTAGACGTTACCGTCGCATCTGGGCAGCGCTGAAAGAGCGTCAATTGTTAGACCCCAAAGATCGCCATGCCGTCGAACGTGCAATGCGCGCCCTGCACGATTTAGGTTTTGCCGTTGAAGAAGTATCTATCACTATCGATGGGGATACTCAGATGCTCTCCTTTCAACCTAAATTAGTTGCAGCTGGATACCACAGTGCACGTCTGCGCGAGTTAATGGGATTGGACACTGAAGAGTTGCAAGCGAAGAGATTACTTGCATCCTTTGATCGATACCGCGCACGTAATGAAAAATTTGGAGCTTCAATTACCGAGATGGCTAAAACTTGGTTTTTGGAAGTATTTGAATCCACAATTAACCGAGTTCCTGAGGCGATGCGCGGTCGCGTTGAACATGCACAGATGTTTCATGAGATTCTTGAAAATCGCTGGTATCTAAGTGAGCAAAGGGGAGTTGATGTTGGACTTGAGTTTGCCACTGATAACTACGTCACAGAGATCTTGCCCTATCGCCGCGATTCGGGGGTTGATGTCGAGGCGCAGGATAATCGTATAGGATTGGCAAATGAGTAATCCGCCAAATTTTGCTCGAGCGGTAGATTTAAGTTCACTTGGAAAGCCAAGAACCTCACCGACTGAACCAATGCCGGGCTTAGAGGTAACCGCGGCGAATTTAACAAGCGAGTTCTTACCTCTTTCTCACAAAAAACCCGTCATCGTAATTGTGTGGTCAGCCCGTTCGACGGAGTCGATGGCGATGGTAAAACTTCTTGGATCTTTGGAGAGCTCCTATCAAGGTAGTTGGGCTTTAGGACGCCTGGATGTAGATGCTGAGCCAAACGTTGCTCAAGCTTTTCAGACTAAGAGCGTTCCATATGCGATCGCCCTGATTGGCGAACAGATGGTTCCACTTTTTGAACAGAATTACCCTGAAGCACAGATTCGATTAGTGCTAGACAAAGTCTTAACTCTTGCATCAGAACAAGGTGTCGGGGCCGCTCCTGTTGAAGTGAGTGAGCCTGAAGAAGAAGAAGCCATGATCGCCCTTGAAGCCGGTGACTTTGTTTCCGCTGAAGCGGCCTACAAGAAACTCCTCTTTCGCAAACCTTTAGATAGTCTTGCAAAGTTAGGTCTGGCTCAAACACAGTTGCTCATTCGAAGCGATGGTTTAGAGCTCTCAACAGTCATTGAGCAAGCGCTCCAGAACCCTGGTGATGTTTCGATTCAATTGATGGCTGCCGACATGGAAATGGTAAATGGCAGAGTAGAGGCCGCATTTGCACGTTTAATACATGTAGTGAAAGAAACTTCCGGCGATGATCGGAATAGGGCGCGAGAGCACTTAGTGGGACTATTTGCACTTGTCGATCCGTCAGATTCTCGTCTTGCTGCAGCTCGCAGTGCGCTTGCGAACGCCCTATATTAGAAATGAATTTAAATCCCAATCGCGAGCTTAATTATTTAAAGCTCATTTTCTTTTTATTCGGATTTTTGATTATGTCTTGGTTGCCTCGTTTTCCAGAGGTTAAAGCAAACTTAGCTCTTTCCAATGGCGAGTTCGGATCAATTATCAGTATCTCAGCCGTGGGTTCACTTGTAGCTCTCTTTACGGTTGGCCATCTCGTGCATAATTATGGAGCTAAGTTAGTACTGCGCATTGCCGCTGTTTCAATGGCTATTAGTTTAATTCTGCTTACTAATACGAGTTCAACCCTTGTTTTTCTCATTTGTATCATAATTCACTCAGCTGGGATATCTGCCTTTCATATTTCAGTTAATGCCCAAGGCTTTAGTTTTCAAGATCGCACACGAAGGCACGTAGTAACGCTTTTAAGCGGCTTTTGGAGCAGTGGTGCCTTGGCTACGGCAGTGCTCTCAGGGTTGCTTGTTGACAGAATTTCGCTAGAAATGCACATTCTGGTGCTTTCGTTATCAATCTTAATTATTATCTTAATTACGATAACTAAACTCAGTGAAAGTTTAATTAAACCCAATCAGGACTCTGAGACTGATTACGGTATCACCGACTTATTCAAAGGATTTAGAATCGATGGAATAGTCTCCGGTGCGCTTTTTTGTGCAATTTTTCTTGAATTTAGTGTAGGGGATTGGGCTGCAATATTTGTAAAGGAAGATATAGGGATAAAAGGTGGAGCTCACACACTTCCTTATATTCTCTTCACTTTTGCGATGATTGCGGGCAGACTTACAATTCACTACTTACACTCCAAATTTTCAATGGAGTTCTTGGTGAAAAGCGCATCGCTAATTTCTGGAATCTCATTTCTTATAGGAATTCTTGCTACTCGAATAATCGGAGTGGAGAATAATACAATTTCTCTAATAATTTTAAGTGTAACTTTCACTATCGCCGGTCTCGGCTCTTCATTTTTAGGTCCAAGTATTATGAATGCCGCCAATATGCGCTCTAAATTGCCATCGAGTGTTGTTATCGGTCAGTTAGGCGTTATAAATAACATTGCAGTTTTAATTATGAGATTAGTCATTGCTTGGACCGCACAAGTATTTTCACTCTCTTTGGCGTTATTAATTCCAGCTGTGCTATTACTTACAGTTCCACTTTTTGCAAAAATATTTAAGAACGCTTAAACCAGACCGTGGCAAGCGGTGGAATTGCAACTTGGGCAATCAGATGACTAGCATCTTTAAGGGTTATCGCTTGGTTCAAAATTCCACTTCCACCAAATGCTAAATCATCGGTATTAAGAACTTCGTGCCAGGTGCCGACCGTTGGAAAGGGAAGCTGATAGCGCGCATGTGGCATTGGAGAAAAATTTGTCACGGAAATTAGTGGATTAGAGACATCATCCCAGCGCGCAAAAGCTAATACATTAGCGGCGCTATCGTTGTTGACTAACCAGGTAAAACCATCTGGGGAAGTATCTTTCTCCCACAAAGCAGGCGTATCTAAGTACTCTCTATTGAGTGCAGCAACTGTTTTTTGAATTCCTGCATGTTCATCAAAATCAGTTAAATACCACTGCAGACCAGCGCTTTCACTCCACTCATCATTTTGGGCAAACTCACTTCCCATAAAAAGCAGCTTCTTGCCAGGGTGAGCCCACATATATCCATAGAGCGCTCTTAATGTAGCTAGTTTCTGCCAACGATCTCCAGGGAATTTATTTACTAATTGACCTTTTCCATGCACAACTTCGTCATGGGAAAGTGGTAAAACAAAATTCTCACTCCAAGCATAAAGAATTGAGAAAGTAATTTCGTTATGGTGATAATTGCGGTGGATGGGATCATGTTGCAGGTATTTTAAAGTATCGTGCATCCAACCCATATTCCATTTGAAACCAAAGCCCAAGCCATCTGAGGAAGTATCGCGAGTTACCCCAGACCAAGCGGTTGATTCTTCAGCAATCATCATGATTCCTGGGTGAGTTCGATAAGCAGTTGATGTAGCTTCTTGAAGCAACTGCACTGCCTCTAAGTTTTCGCGCCCGCCATTCTTATTAGGTAACCAATCTCCTTCTTCGCGTGAATAATCCAGGTAGAGCATGGATGCAACCGCATCTACTCTTAAACCATCAATATGAAATTCGGTTAGCCAATACAGCGCACTTGCTACCAGAAAGTTGCGGACCTCATTACGTCCAAAATTGAAAATTAGGGTTCCCCAGTCGGGATGCTCACCAAGTCTAGGATCAGAGTGTTCATATAGCGCGGTCCCATCAAATTTTGCAAGCGCCCATTCATCTTTAGGAAAGTGTGCCGGTACCCAATCGAGAATCACTCCTATGCCTGCAGAATGAAGAGCGTCAATCAAAAACCGAAAATCATCCGGTCCACCAAAGCGCGATGTAGGTGCAAAAAAGGAGGTAACTTGATATCCCCAAGATGGACCGTATGGATGTTCGGTCACTGGCATAAACTCAACATGGCTAAAACCTTGCTCTTTAACGTAATCAACTAATTGAGTTGCCAAATCGCGATATGTCAGGCCCAACCTCCAGGACCCTAAGTGAATTTCATAGGTAGTTATAGGAGCGCGCCATGGTTGAAACGCTCTACGTCTTTCCATCCAGTCAGCATCGCTCCATAGATACTCTGACTCTTCGACAATTGAGGCTGTCAGGGGTGGGGTTTGAGAAGCTCGAGCCATCGGATCGGCATGATCGACCCACTTGCCATCGAAGCCACAGATGGCAAACTTATATTTAATTCCACTACCAATATCTGCAACAAATATCTCCCAGATACCTGAAGAGCCTATGCGCAGCATTTGATTCGTATTTCTATCCCAAAAATTGTGATCTCCGATCAAAGAGACGGCACGGGCATTTGGAGCCCAGACCGAAAATGCGGTGCCGAGGAGTGTGCCTTCTTTATCGCGTCGAACATGCGCGCCTAGCGCATCCCATAGTTGTTCATGGCGGCCCTCAGAGATTAAATGGAGGTCAAGTTCGCCCAGCGTTGAGTGTGGTCTTTTTTTCATCCTTAAATCTTTACCCTGCAAATGTGCGCAACTTTTCCAACAGGCCTTGTTGGGTCTAAAGAAACATAAGTGTCAGGCGACCAGTTGAAGTTTGAGCCATCAAGTAGATCTTCAACTTCAAAATTTGTTCCGCTAATTCCCAATGAATTAATATCCCAGTGAACTATTGTGCCTTGTGCATAGTTTGGATCGAGATTGACCACCACTAAAATCAAATTTTTACCATCACGCTTTGAATAGGCAATGATTGATTCTGAATCCGTGTGGTGAAACACTAAATTACGCAAGTAATTGAGAGCTGGGTTGGCAGCACGAATGGCGTTAAGTTGAGTGATAAATGGAGCCAGAGTTATTCCTTTTTTAGCAGCGCCATCCCAGTCACGAACTTTAATCTCATATTTTTCTGAATCGAGATACTCTTCGCCATCTAATTTAAATGGTATGTGTTCGTAAAGCTCGTAACCGGCATACATTCCCCACGATGGTGAAAGTGTTGATGCCAGGACAGCGCGAAGCGCAAATACAGCAGGATTACCGGAATGTAAATGAAAGGGATTGATATCAGGGGTATTGACCCAGAAATTCGGACGAAAATATGCATCAGATTGTGTCGAAACTTCTCGCCCGTAATCGATGAGTTCCGATTTACTTGTTCGCCACGTGAAGTAGGTATAGGACTGGTGGAATCCAGCCTTTCCAAGAGCGTGCATCATGGCTGGGGCGGTAAAAGCTTCAGCCAGAAAAATGACCTCAGGGTTTTCATTTCGCATAATCCCTAGTAAATCCTGCCAAAAGTGGACGGGTTTAGTGTGTGGGTTATCTACGCGAAAAATCTTAACTCCCTTTGAAACCCACAAACGTATAACGCGCAGGGCTTCATCTCGCAAGCCTTCATAGTCATCATCGAAGTTAAGGGGGTAGATATCTTGATATTTCTTAGGGGGATTTTCGGCATAGGCGATTGTTCCGTCAGGACGTTTGTTAAACCACTGGGGATTTGAATGCACCCATGGGTGATCCGGCGAAGTTTGCAAAGCTAAATCCAATGCGATTTCAATACCGTTTTTATTGGCTACAGATACAAAACTCTCAAAGTCAGCAATAGTTCCAAGCTCTGGATTGATTGCATCATGGCCTCCGTCACTACTTCCAATCGCCCACGGAACACCCGGATCGCTTTCTTTCGGAGTAAGTGAATTGTTGGCACCTTTACGGTGCGAAAGACCAATCGGATGGATTGGAGGCAAGTACAAAACATCAAAACCCATAGCAGCAACTGCCGGTATCCGTTGAGCGGCAGTTTTAAAATTTCCGCTTGTAATTGTTCCATCTTGGTTCTTTATCGCGCCCTCGCTACGTGGAAAGAACTCGTACCACGAGCCAATGAGTGCACGTTCACGATCGGCACGGATTGGGTATTTTTCACTTGAACCAAAAACAGTGCGGTATGGCGAAACGCTATCTGCTTCAACTATAAAAAAGAAGTCACCTTCGGCTGGAATTTTAACTTCCCCGACAAAGCGATTTGATCCCGGCCAGTTTTCGGCCATTTCACTTCGAGAAACTACTTTCCCATTGTCAGAGTGCAGAACAACTTGGGCTGTTAGTTTTTCATGCCCTTCAATGACTGCGGTTGCACTGACTGTAATTCGCTCACCAGGAACTGCTTTTACGGGAAGAAATTCTCCACCGAAGAATACTGCGGGGGAGATATCACTAATCGCAATTCTTGATATCAACCTGAGCCTTCCGTGTTACCGGCTTCAGCTGCCGATATGTCGTCGATACGATACTTCTCCATCGCAGCCATTACAACGCTCATTTTAATCTGACCAAGTTTTTCTAGCTCTTGCAAAGTGGTGATGGTGATTGATTCTGCATCGACTTTGAAGTGACGTCGGAGTGCGCCACGGGTGTCTGATAGCCCAAAGCCATCGGTGCCAAGAGAGATAAATGGCGAAGTAATCCACGGTGCAATTTGATCTTGAACTGAGCGCATGTAGTCACTGACGGCTATTACTGGACCATTGTGACCAGCTAATTTTCCTGAAATATAAGCAGTCTTCTTGTCACTTGGATTTAGGAGATTATGACGATCGGTTTTTAGACCATCCCGGCGAAGCTCATTCCAAGAGGTAACCGACCAGACAGATGCTTCAACCCCCCAATCTTCACGAAGAAGTTTTTGTGCTTTTAATGCCCAATTTACTCCGACGCCAGATGCCAATATCTGTGCTGATTTTTTGCGTTGATTATTGGCTGGAGAGTAGAGGTAGATTCCTTTAAGCAGACCGGCAACATCTAAGTTTTCGGGCTCTGCAGGATGAATATATGGCTCGTTGTAGACAGTGATGTAGAAATAAACATTTTCACTATTCTCACCATACATACGACGGAGTCCATCTTTTACGATGTGGCCGAGTTCAAAAGCAAATGCTGGGTCATATGCAACAACAGCCGGATTTGTCGAAGCTAAAAGATGTGAATGCCCATCTTCATGCTGAAGTCCTTCACCATTTAAAGTTGTGCGACCGGCAGTTGCGCCAATAACAAAGCCTCTTACCAATTGATCGGCCGCTGCCCAAAACGCATCACCTGTGCGCTGAAAACCAAACATTGAGTAAAAAATGTACATTGGAATCATAGGCTCGTCATGTGTTGAATAAGAAGATCCAACCGCGGTAAATGAGGCCACCGATCCGGCCTCATTAATTCCCTCGTGCAATATAACGCCAGTTATTGATTCTTTGTACGACAACATTAATTCACGGTCGACGGCCATGTACTGCTGACCACTTGGTGAATAAATCTTCATCGTTGGAAAGAGTGAATCCATTCCAAAAGTTCTAGCCTCGTCGGGAATGATTGGAACAATGCGAGAACCAAGACCTGGATCCTTTACTAAATCCTTTAGCATCCGAACAAATGCCATGGTTGTGGCAATCTCTTGTTGTCCGGAGCCGCGTTTTACAGATTCGTAGACTGAATCATCGGGTTGCACAAGAGGCCTCGATATCGAACGTCTACGTGGAATTGATCCACCTAGAGCGGCACGGCGTTCGGCAATGTATTGCGCTTCCTCAGAGCCATCTGCAGGCTTAAAGTACGGAGGCAGATATTTATCTAATTTCTCATCTGGAATCTCTAAGTGCAGAGTGTCTCTAAAGCCTTTAATATCTTCAAGGCTCATCTTCTTCATTTGGTGAGTCGAGTTACGACCTTCGAAAGAAGAACCGAGCGTCCAACCCTTAATAGTTTTAGCTAAAATTACTGTTGGTCGGCCATTGTGTTGGACCGAGGCGGTATAGGCGGCAAATAACTTCTTATAGTCATGGCCACCACGTCTTAGGCTCCAGATTTTATCATCGCTCCAGTCGGCGACCATTGCCGCCGTTCTTGGATCGCGACCAAAGAAATTCTCACGAACGAAAGCACCTGATTCTGCTTTGAAAGTCTGGTAATCACCGTCGAGAGTTTCGTTCATTAACTTAACAAGGGCGCCTTCACGATCTTGAGCTAGAAGTGGATCCCAATCGCGACTCCATACAACTTTTATAACATTCCATCCAGCGCCGCCGAAGATTGATTCGAGCTCTTGGATTATTTTTCCATTTCCTCGAACAGGACCATCTAAGCGCTGTAAATTGCAGTTAATAACAAAAGTTAAATTATCTAATTTTTCTCGAGTGGCAAGACCTATTGCACCAAGTGAATCAACCTCATCAACTTCACCATCACCGAGAAATGCCCAGACATGTTGATCATTCGTATCTTTGATTCCACGGTTGTGAAGATAACGGTTGTACCGTGCCTGATAAATTGCATTGAGCGGTCCTATACCCATCGAAACTGTTGGGAACTGCCAAAAATCCGGCATCAAACGTGGATGTGGATAGGACGAGAGGCTGCCAGAAGGGTGGGAGAGCTCTTGTCTGAATCCGTCTAACTGATTTTCACTCAGGCGTCCTTCAAGAAATGCGCGCGCATACATTCCAGGACTTGCATGTCCCTGGAAAAATATTTGATCGCCTCCACCTGGGTGATCTTGACCACGGAAGAAGTGATTAAAACCAACTTCATACAGCGATGCCGAAGAGGCATACGTCGAAATATGACCACCAACTCCAACGCCGGGGCGCTGCGCGCGATGCACCAACATAGCTGCGTTCCATCTATTCATTGCTCGGATTCGTCGCTCGATATGTTCATCTCCAGGAAATTCTGGTTCATTCTCTGGAGAGATTGTGTTGATGTAATCAGTAGTGCGAAGCGCTGAAATTCCAATATTTTTCTCGTGCGCACGATTCAGGAGAGAGAGCATTAAATAGCGTGCTCTCACAGGTCCGGCATTGGCTAGAGCTGCATCAAAAGACGCCTTCCATTCAGCGGTTTCGGCTGGGTCGGTATCTACCAACTGGTCGATAATCTGGTCAGGCGCTTCGAAGTTTTCGCTCATCCTCCTATTCTTCCCCGAACTGCCCCGTAAGTCGAAATGAAAATCAGGGCGCGAAAACTCTTGCCAATCCATCCTAGATTGTGTGGACTTAGCCCGTGCCAGCCAGAATGGGGATGAAGAAAGGTGACCTGATTTTGGAGGTCGGCCGTGGTGATGATTGCGATATCAAATTTCGAGATCAGATCTCTGCGATTACCGGCACCGATTTCCTAGATTCGCATTCTCAAGAGGTTGTCGATGCAGTACTCATCTGGTGGCGTGAGGGTGATGGAGATTTAGTCGATGAGCTAATGGACTCACTCACATATTTATCTGAACATGGTGCAATCTGGGTATTGACTCCTAAAGTTAATCGAGAGGGCCATGTTGAGCCAAGTGATATTCAAGATGCAGCTCCCACTGCCGGTTTGAGTCAAACCTCAACAATCTCCGTGGCACCTGATTGGTGCGCAACACGTCTAGTGGCACGCAAGTCGGGCAAACGATAGATTTACATCTATGACTCTAACAATTGGCCAGGCCGCTCCAGAATTTGAATTAGTTAATCAACATGGCGAAAAAGTTTCATTAGCATCATTTAAAGGCGTAAAGAATGTAGTTGTTCTTTTTTATCCCTTTGCTTTCTCGGGAATTTGTACTGGTGAACTGTGTGCGTTGCGCGATGATCTATCAGCTTTTCAAAATGAGAGCGTTCAATTGCTGGCAATTTCGTGCGATCCAATGTTTTCACAACGAGCTTTTGCCGAGCTCGAGGGATACACATTCCCACTACTGAGTGATTTCTGGCCGCATGGCGCTGTATCAAAAAGCTACGGTGTATTCGATGAAGAACGAGGCCGCGCAATTCGCGGAACCTTTGTCATCGACAAAGAGGGGATCGTACGTTGGCAAGTAATTAATGGTGCAGGAGATGCTCGAAATATCGGCGATTACAAGGACGCAATTGCAGCGCTTTAAGAGCGATTTACCTTTTCAGCGTCGCTGAAGTAAGATTCCCCAGTGCTCGTTAAGAGTGCGCGGGTGCTTAGCTCAGTGGTAGAGCGTCTCGTTTACACCGAGAATGTCGGGGGTTCGAAACCCTCAGCGCCCACCAGAAGTATGTGAAGGAGTCGATCATGAAGGCAAGTCCGCATGATCAACGACAAATATTAGATATCGCAGGTTTTGACCAAAGAACTACTGCGCTTAACCACAAAGCCCAGACATTGCCAGAGCTAGCCCTTCTCACAAACCTGACCATTAAATCGAATAACGTTCGAGATCTTCGCATTGGTGCACAAACCGAGCTCAGTGATGTAAAGCGCGAACTCTTACGTGCAGAGGCCGATGTAGAGCAGATTGTCATTCGCATAGCACGTGATGAAGCCCGACTCGATGGCGGATTAGCATCTCCAAAAGAACTAGAACAACTACAACATGAAGTCGGTACCTTAAGCGCTCGCCGTGCAGAGCTTGAAGAAGTTGAATTAGAAGTGATGATGCGCATAGATGAGATTAATGAACGAATTAACGAACTTAGCCAACAAGAATCGATAATCGCTGCCGAAATCGCCGACCTTGAGATTCGCAAAGAAAATGCGCTCGCTGCTTTTAATATTGAACTTGAAGCGATTGCTAAAGAGCGTAGTGAAACTCTCGCTTCGGTTAGCCCTGAATTAATTGCACTGTACGAAAAAATTCGAGCATCAAATAACGGAACTGGGGCGGCAGCGCTAAGCGCTGGTAGTTGTAATGGTTGCCATCTATCTATAAATGCCGTTGAACTTAAGCGAATCGCTGATATCGCAGACGATGAAGTTGTCAGATGTGAAGAGTGTCGATGTATTTTGGTGCGTGGAGTTTAATTAAATGGCGCGCCACTTTCTTTTAACTGCCGACGGTGGTTCGCGAGGAAATCCAGGCCCTGCAGGGTATGGCTCGGTAATAAGTGAAAATGGTTCAATAATCGCCGAGCTCTATGATCACATCGGAATTGCAACTAATAATTTTGCCGAATACAGCGGTCTTATCGCAGGGCTAAGCGCCATCAATGCAATGGATCCACTTGCAACCGTTGAAGTCAAAATGGACAGTAAGTTAGTTGTTGAACAGATGTCAGGCAGGTGGCAGATAAAGCATGCAGATATGCGCTCCCTAGCTAACGATGCAAGAGCCGCTCACGCGCCTAACCTCGTTACCTACACGTGGATTCCTCGTGATGAAAACTCGCATGCCGACCGCCTAGCAAATAAAGCCCTTGATTTACAGGCCGGTGGCGGGGAGATAGTCTCGGTACGAAAAAACTATTTAACCGAACGCTTGCTATCGAGTGAAAAGGCAACAACGATTTTTCTCATCCGTCACGGCGAGACTCCTTTAACACCTATGAAGAAGTTTTCAGGTGATGGCCCGCTCGATCCACATCTAACCGAGGAGGGTTTAGCTCAGGCTGAACTCGTCGCGGCGGCAATTGCTGAATTAAACCCGGAGATAATTGTTGCCTCGCCACTAAATCGCACCAGGCAAACTGCCGAAGCCATCTCTAAGGTGACAGGTTTACCAATAAATTTTGATCAAACTTGGATCGAGTGCTCTTTTGGAATCTGGGATGGCATGTCCATTGAGGAAGTGAAAGCGAGATATCCAGCCGATTATCAAGCATGGCTTAGCTCAACAGCTTTTGCGCCTCCTGAGGGCGAATCCTATGATGCGGTGTCGATACGAATTGAAGAAGCACTCGAGCAGATCGTTTCTATGTACCCTAGCCAGCGAGTTGCAGTTGTAACTCACAACGGAACAATAAAAACCGCAGCTAAGTTAGCAATCGATTCTCCCGCCGAATCGATTTTTCACATAGATGTCTCACCATGTTCAATTACGACAATATCGATATGGCCAAGTGATGGCCTTCGAGCGCTACGAAGCCTCAATGAGACTTCACATTTACGCTAAATAATTAAGCGAGCTTTCCCGTAACTTCTACGAAGTTAGTACCTGCATTTGAAAGTACAACTGAGAATTCATCACCAACTTTTCCTGGACATGATAATCCCCAACCAAATGTGGCGCTTCCTCCAACGGCTAGAGGCTCCGTAGGGGCACCCTCCATGGCGTTATCACCATCAAAGATATCTACACAGAGTCCTGAGGTTGTGCTTCCCTTTACAATTAATGTTGCAAGGTCTAATGCAGTTCCTGAGTTATTGGTGATTGAGACCGTAAATTTCTGATCTTGCTGACCTGGAAGTTGGCCCGCTGCAAATTTTCCAGGGAGAAAATGTGATGGTGACGAAAGCATGTAACTTATATTGTCTGGTGTGATCACAGGTGAATCAAAGCCGCCTGTTGCCTGAGGGGCGGTCTCAACGTTTTCAGTCAGTGCTTGGCCCTCTTCAACCGTGGTGGTGGAGGCGATCTCCGCCTTATTTCCGCAGGCGCTTAAAATAAGCAGTAGCGCAAAAATCGCCGCAATTGCCTTAGGCGTAGTCAGAGAATTTTTCATAGAAGTTAAGCCCCTCTTAATATTTATCCACACCAGAAGTGGTGCCAGAATCGACGAGCCAAGTATAGAGTAGGTACCGTGAGTACGAAATCAGAGATAGCCCATACCCCACTTAGTGTTGGCGGAATTCAAGGGCGCAGCCCCCGTCAAATCGCTTGGATGCGTTTTAAGCGCAATAAAGTAGGTGTTGGCGCAGCAATTGTAAGCATTTCCCTGCTTTTAATCTCGCTCTTTGCTCCACTTATAGCGAAAATTATCGGTGTAGATCCAGATGCTCTAAATTTAGATGTTTTAGATGTAAGTGGAATTCCTGAGGTTGGCTTCTCTTGGGATCACCCACTTGGCTTAATCCCCGGTACGGGTCGCGACTTTCTTGCCCAACTCCTTTACGGTTCACGGATATCTTTTTTGATTGCGATTTTAACAACTGTGACCTCTTTAACTATTGGATTATTCGTCGGAATTATCGGTGGATATTTCAGGGGGCGAATTGATAATTATTTGGGACGCACAACCGATTTTCTTCTAGCATTTCCAGCGTTTTTCATGATAGTTGCACTCAATCAGCCAATGGTTGCTCGGATTGAAGAGTCAGGCCTTGCTCAAGGAAATGGTGCTCGCATAATCTTCTTAGTCTTCTTTCTCTCGTTTTTTGGGTGGCCAGGGTTTTCACGGCTAATCCGCTCGCAGGTTCTCAGTTTGCGCGAACGTGAGTTCGTAACCGCTGCGCAAGCTATGGGTGCTGGTCGATGGCGAATTATTACCAAAGAGCTCATCCCAAATCTTTGGGCGCCAGTAATCGTTGTTGTCTCTCTATCTCTACCTGGGTACTTAGCTGCTGAAGCCGTTTACTCTTTCTTAGGCCTTGGAGTCCAACCTCCAGCATCGACATGGGGAATCTTGCTCTCAAATGCAACGCGATATGTAACGGTTATGCCCAGCTTCTTCCTTATAGCTGCAGGCACATTGGTAATCGTTGTCTTGGCCTTTAACCTTGTTGGGGATGCACTGAGAGATGCATTAGATCCTAGGGCCGATCGCTAAAACCATCAGATTCAGGCACGTTGTTACGTGGAAGCTACCTGCCCTTGTTCCCAAATCGGAGATTATCTGGTTCAATCACCCCTACTGGCGTCTTCTTTGCGCCCCCAATGAAAGGACATACGTCAATGAGCAATCTCTCTGCTCTTCGCCGTGCCGCTGTAATAACAGCTGCAAGCGCACTTGCCATCAGCGCCGTAATGGTCACTGGTGCCACATCTGCTGCCGCTGCTGCTAAACCAAAGACTGGTGGAATTCTCACTTTTCTTATGCACGAGCCACGTCTTGACCATTTAGACCCAGCACGAATTTATACCGGTCGCGACCTGGCGTTTATGAACTCATTTCATACCCGCACACTTGTGGCTTATAACCCAGTCCCAGGGGCTGCAGGAGCAAATCTCGTTCCTGACCTAGCAACCAATACTGGCATCCCTAGTAATTTAGCTAAGACTTGGAAGTTCACACTTCGTCCAGGTTCAACTTTTGACGATGGCAAAATAATCACGTGTGAGGATGTTCAGTATGGTACCTCACGTGTTTTTGCTACCGATGTTATTACTGATGGCCCTGGCTACTTACAAGCTTGGTTAGATATTCCAAAAGATGCCGATGGCAACTCGGTTTTCAAAGGCCCTTACGTAAAGGATTCAGCAGGACTCGCAGCCTTCAAAAAGGCAGTATCTTGCTCAAAAGATAATCGCACAATTACATTCAAACTCAATAAATCTGTTGCCGACTTTAATTACCTTGCAACGTATGGAGTTATCTCTCCAGTTCAAGCTAAGAGGGATAAGGGTGACAAGTACGACATTAATCCACAGGCAACTGGTCCGTACAAGATTGTTGAAAACAGCAAAACTCAGCTGAAGATGGTACGCAATGCAAAGTGGAACAAAAACTCTGATCCAGTACGCACCCCTTATCCTGACGAGATCGTGCTCATGTTTGGATTTGCTGAGGAGGTAATCGATCAGATTATGTTGGAAGATACAATCCCAACTGCCGTTAACTTCGATGAACCACTATCGACAAACAATGATAAGTTCTTTACTGATCCTAAGTTTAAGAACCGTCGCATGAATAACGCAGATCCATATGCCCGCTACTTCGCATTCAATGTCAAGGCAATGCCTTGCATTGAAATTCGTCAAGCTATGTACTATTCGCGTAATGCTGAAGCACATCTTGAATATCTAGGTGGGACGACTTACGCTGGCTCGTACGCAACAGGTGTAATTAGCCCATTGCTTGCAACTGACTATGCACCTACCAAGGTCGTAGGTCCAGGAAGCCCAGACTTCATCCCTTCAGGAAATATTCCTAAGGCTTTAGCTCTCATGGAAACTGCAAAGACCAAGTGTCCTGCTGATTACAAGAAGGCAACTGTTGATGGAATAACATTCGATTATCGACAATCGGCACAACTCAATGACCAAATCCCAATTGATATTGCAGCATATGGTCGCGCTGGAATAAAGGTCAATGCCAATATCATCAGTTCTGGTTATTACTCAACGGTTATGAACCCAGCAAAACAGAAAGACATAACGGGATCTGGCTGGGGCGCTGACTGGGCAAATGCATCGACAGTTATTCCAGAGCTATTCGCCTCATTTGGTGGATTTAACCTCTCGCAGAACACCAGCGATCCTGCCTATGCCGCATTCGAGGCTGGCGTCAACAAAGCAATGTTGACTACCGATCGTGCAGCACAGGCAAAGATGTGGAAGGCACTCGATGCACAGGCCATGAAGAACTTCTGGGTATTACCAACGATCTTTGGTAAAGCTCAGAGAGTTTGGGGATCACAAGTAGGCGGTGTGTTCTTCTGGGTACCTCAGGGCAACCCAGCATTTGGCAAGATGTGGGTTAACGACTGATCTCACATCAATACTGCACAATAAGTTAAGAAGTACGAAGTAAAGTACTCCTGGCGCTGATTTCGATTAGCGTCAGGAGTACTTACTTAAACAGAGTTCTTCGATGATAAGCGATAGGAGTAGTGGTGCTGAACTTTCTAAGCCGTCGAATTCTCTTTGCAATTATTACGCTTTTAGTTGTTTCAGCAGTTGTCTTTGCGATCTTCTCGCTTATGCCCTTTGACCCAGCGGCCCTGACGTGCGGACAGCGTTGTACCGAACAGATAATTGAAAATAATCGAATTAAACTTGGCTTTGATAAGCCTCTTTATATGCAATACCTCCTCTTTTTGAGTGGAATTTTTTTCGGGCGCTCATATGGAACAGGAAGCGCGGCCTTTAACTGCCCAGCACCAGCCTTCGGTTACTCTTTTAATGAAAATGCTTGTGTTACCGATTTACTGCGCGAAGCGCTGCCAGTAACAGTGAGCTTGGCGCTTGGAGCACTTATTATTTGGCTAGTAATCGGCTTAAGTCTTGGTATTGTCGCCGCTAGATTTAAGAATAGGTGGCCTGACAGATTGAGCTCTGTCTTCGTATTATTAGGGACATCGCTTCCAACTTTTGTTACGGGATTGGCGCTATTGATCTGGGTGACTATTAAATGGAAGCTAGTTCCCCTGTCGTTAGTTGGTTATACATCTTTGTTTGATAATCCATTTAAATTCTTCCAATTCTTCATCTTGCCGTGGATTACATTGGCGATTGCCTATGCTGCGCTCTATACTCGATTTACGCGTGCCGCCGTACTCGAAACTCTTGGGGAAGATTACATTCGTACCGCACGAGCTAAAGGCGTAAAAGAGCGCACAGTTTTATTTAAGCACACTATGCGCGCGGTCTTTGCGCCAATTATTACTTTGGCAGGGTTGGACTTTTCCGTACTCATTGGTGGCGCGATTATTACTGAAACTATCTTTAACCTTCCAGGTTTAGGCCGCTTAACGTTGCGCTCGGTCTTTGAGTTTGATTTGCCGGTCGTGCTTGCAACAACGATTTTGGCCGCATCTGTAGTTATTGTCATGAACTTGATTGTAGACATGCTATATGCAGTCCTTGATCCACGAGTGAGGATCTAATGACCCAGCTTTTGAAGATCGACAATCTGCAGGTAGCTTTTCCGACCGATGATGGATTAGTGCGAGCCGTCGACGGTGTTTCACTCACACTTAGCGAGGGCGAAACTGTAGCTATTGTGGGTGAATCTGGCTCAGGTAAAACTGTTACCGGACTATCTGTGATGGGTCTGCACAAAAAGGGAACAGCCCAACTCACTGGTTCGATTCTCTTAAAAAATGGAGATCGCAGTTTAGATATCGTCACTGCAAGTGATGAAGAGATTCGAATGGTCCGTGGTAAAGCAGTTGCAATGATTTTTCAGGATCCAATGTCTTCTCTCCACCCTTACTACCGAATTGGTAATCAATTAGCTGAAGGGTACTTAGTTCATAATCCCGGCAAGAAAAAAGAGGCGTTTAAGCGCGCGATTGAGATGTTAGATCTCGTTGGAATTGCCGAGCCTGATCAACGCGCTCATGAATACCCACATCAATTTTCCGGTGGAATGCGCCAACGTGTAATGATTGCTATGGCGCTTATGAACTCACCACAGGTGTTAATAGCCGATGAGCCAACTACAGCATTAGATGTGACGGTTCAAGCACAGATTTTGATTTTATTGGCCTCGCTTCAAAAAGAGTTTAATATGGGTATTTTGCTGATCACACACGATCTTGGTGTAGTAGCACAGGTAGCCGACAAAGTTTCGGTCATGTATGGCGGACGCATTGTTGAGCAAGGATCTGCAGATGATGTCTTTTATAAGCCAACTGCGCCGTACACATTAGGTTTACTCAAATCAGTTCCCCGTATTTCAACACATGGCTCTGATCGATTAAAAGCCATTCCTGGCCAGCCGCCTTCACTGATCAACTTACCAATTAGTTGTGCATTTGCACCTCGTTGTGAATACACATCCTATGCAACTGGCGATATCTGTTTAACAGATCGTCCAGAGTTATTGGGTAGTAGCCCTACACATCTTTCACGTTGCCATATTCCCGAGGCAACTAGAGATCGTCTCTTTATTGAAGAACTTAAAGAGGTACGTTAATGAGTAACGATGTGATTCTAAAAGTTGAAAATCTTACAAAGCATTTTCCAGTAGGTGGCAAGCGCAAGCACCAAGTCGTAAAAGCCGTTGATGGAATCTCCTTTGAATTACGCGCCGGTGAAACTCTTGGCTTAGTTGGTGAATCGGGCTGTGGAAAGACAACTGCCGGACGAACAATATTGAAATTAAATGAACCTACCTCTGGTCGTTTAATCTTTGAAGGTCAAGACATTACTGATCTTAAACCTGGTAAAATGCGGCCAATTCGCTCGCAGATGCAGATAATTTTTCAAGATCCATACACTGCGCTAAATCCTCGTCAGACCATTGGCAAGATCATTTCTGCACCATTTGAAATTCAAGATTTAGAACCTCAAGGTGGCCTTAAGGCGGCGGTGCAATCTCTTATGGAGCGCGTTGGTTTAAACCCCGAGCACTTTAATCGCTATCCCCATGAGTTTTCAGGCGGACAACGTCAGCGCATTGGTATTGCGCGTGCAATTGCACTAAAACCCCGTTTTATTATTGCTGATGAGCCGGTTAGCGCCCTTGATGTTTCAATTCAAGCGCAAGTAATTAATTTACTTGAAGATCTGCAAGAGCAAGATGGAATCAGTATGGTCTTTATTGCACACGACTTATCCGTGGTCCAACACATTTCAGATCGAGTGGCTGTTATGTACTTAGGCAAGATAATGGAAATCGGTGAAACTAACGCGCTTTATGCCGCGCCGCATCACCCATATACAAAAGCCTTACTATCTGCAGTCCCTCAGCCAGATCCACGTACTGAAAAAACACGTGAACGAATTATTCTCTCTGGTGATTTACCAAGCCCTGTAAATCCGCCTCCTGGCTGTGTTTTCAATACGCGATGCTGGAAAGCTACCGATAAGTGTCGCATTGAAGTACCCGAACTTTTGCAGGTCGGGAATTCGCAAGTTGCTTGTCATTATCCGGAAAAGTAGTGAATGAAAGTTTTATCAATAAACATCGCCTCCATAGTTCATGAAGGTGATTGGACAGGTAGCGAAGGCAAAACCGGTATTGATAAACGAGCAGTAAGTGGAGTAATCAGATTTGCCAATGAGCAAGTCGCAAATGATGTCATCGCCGATAGAAATGCCCACGGAGGATTCGATCAAGCCGTCTATGCCTATGCTCGCGAAGATGCTGACTGGTGGGAACGCGAGATTGGTACCACTATTGAAAATGGTCGCTTTGGTGAAAATTTAACAACGCTCGGTATTGATGTAAATGCCGCCGTAATCGGTGAACAGTGGGAGATTGGCTCGGTGATTCTGGAGGTTTCACAGCCACGAATCCCATGTCGCGTCTTTGCAGGTTTTTGGCAACGCCCAACTTTGATTAAAGAGTTTATGGCCGCTGGCAGACCCGGAACATATTTGAGGATCATTCAAGAAGGTGCAATGATGGCTGGCGATTCAATTAAAGTAATTAGAGTTCCAGAGCATGGAATTACGATTGCCGATATATATGCAGCAAAAAACGGCGAACGTTCAAAAGTTAGAGAAATTGCGCAGGTGCAGGAGCTTTCAATGAAGTACCAGGAGTGGGTCAAAAACCTTAATTTGTAAGGCTTTCCATAGGAATGCTCGTAGCGATAACCTTGCCTGCATGACTAGCACTGCTCGAATCCTGCATGCCGCCACCGGTTCAAATCTGACTGCTAGAGGGTGGGCTCAAGAGGCTGCGATACGAATGCTGCATAACAACTTGGATCCGGCAGTTGCCGAGCACCCAGAAAATTTAGTTGTTTATGGTGGAACAGGAAAAGCTGCACGCAACTGGCCAGCCTTTGACGCAATCGTGAAATCTCTGACTAATTTGAAAGATGATGAGACGTTACTGGTTCAGTCAGGTAAACCTGTTGGAGTATTTCAAACACATGAGTGGGCACCACGAGTCTTAATCGCAAACTCAAATCTTGTTGGCGATTGGGCTAACTGGCCAGAGTTTCGACGCTTAGAGCACTTAGGTCTCACGATGTACGGTCAGATGACTGCCGGATCTTGGATTTACATCGGCACCCAAGGAATTCTGCAAGGTACGTATGAGACATTTGCCGCCGTTGCACAAAAACGATTTAAAGGAACTCTGCAGGGAACTCTAACTTTAACGGGTGGTTGCGGTGGAATGGGTGGTGCCCAACCACTTGCAGTGACTATGAATGGTGGCGTCTGTTTAATTATCGATGTAGATAAATCGCGTCTTGAAAAACGAATTGAAACGAGATACTTAGATGAGATCGCCGATAGCGTAGATGATGCAATCGAGCGCGTTTTAAAGGCAAAAACTCTTGGCCTTCCATTATCGGTTGGTTTAGTTGGTAATGCCGCAGAGCTCTTCCCACTCCTGCTTTCCATGGATGTTCCCATCGATATCGTTACCGATCAGACATCTGCCCATGACCCATTTTCATATATTCCCATCGGAGTCGATGTTCACAAGGCTGCACAGATGGCTAAAGATGATCCGGCGGATTTCACTCAGCGTTCTCAAAACTCGATGGCTAAGCACGTTGAAGCCATGGTTGGCTTTATGGATAAAGGCGCTGAAGTCTTTGATTACGGTAATTCAATCCGCGATGAGGCGCGTCAAGGTGGATACTCGCGCGCCTTTGCCTTTCCAGGCTTCGTTCCGGCCTATATTCGCCCGCTATTTTGTGAAGGCAAAGGCCCATTTCGCTGGGTGGCATTATCGGGTGATCCCAAAGATATCTACCGTACCGACAAAGCCGTACTTGATTTATTTCCAGAGAATGAGGGTCTACATCGCTGGATAACAATGGCACAAGAAAAAGTTGCCTTCCAAGGTCTGCCCGCTCGTATCTGTTGGCTGGGTTATGGCGAACGCGACAAGGCTGGCCTTGCTTTTAATGATTTAGTTGCACGCGGTGAAGTATCAGCGCCAATTGTCATTGGGCGCGATCACTTAGATTGTGGCTCCGTTGCCTCGCCTTATCGAGAGACTGAGGCGATGATGGATGGGTCGGATGCAATTGCAGATTGGCCTCTGTTAAACGCAATGGTCAATATCTCATCTGGGGCCTCCTGGGTATCGATTCATCATGGTGGCGGTGTCGGCATGGGCCGATCTATTCACGCAGGTCAGGTTTCGATTGCAGATGGCACAAAGTTAGCAGCGCAAAAATTAGCGCGTGTATTAACAAATGATCCGGGCATGGGAGTTATCCGCCATGCCGACGCTGGATATGAGGGTGCAATCGATATTGCGCGCGAACGCCACGTCCATGTACCTATGTTAGATATTGAGTAACCATGACAAGTACTCTTATTACAAATATTGGTCAGTTGGTAACTAATGACCCTACCCACGATGGAACCAAGCTCGGTCTGATTAAAGATGGCGCGCTGTTGATTGAAGATGGTGTTATCGCATGGGCGGGAGCAACCAGTGATGCACCAACGAAACAGATTAAAAAAACTATCGATGCCGAGGGAATGTGCGTTTTGCCCGGTTACGTTGATAGCCATACTCATATGATCTTTGCAGGTGATCGCAGCAGCGAATTTCGAGCACGCATGTTGGGGGAGAGTTACACGGCCGGTGGAATTGCATCCACAGTTGATAAAACTCGCAAAGCAAGTGATGAGCTCTTGCTCTCGCATGCGCGGTTCTTACTGACTGAAGCACAAGCTGGTGGAACAACAACCGTTGAAATCAAGTCTGGCTACGGTTTAACTGTAAAAGATGAGCGCAGATCACTTGAAATCGCAGCTAAAATTAGCGATGAGACAACCTTCCTTGGTGCACATGTAGTGCCCGTGGAATATAAGGAATCGCCGAAAGATTATGTCGATTTAGTGTGTGGGCCGATGCTCGATGCTGTGCAGCCTTATGCAAAGTGGATCGATGTCTTCTGCGACAAAGGAGCTTTTTCCGTCGATGATGCACGCAGAATTTTGAAAGCTGGTATCGCGAAGGGTCTGTTGCCGCGCATTCACGCAAATCAATTACAGGAGGGGCAGGGTGTTGCACTAGGTGTCGAACTAGATGCCGCATCCGTTGATCACGTTTCGCATGTAAGCGAGAGAGATATTGAACTGCTATCGACATCAAAGACGGTTGCAACGTTATTGCCTGGTGCTGAGTTTTCAACGAGATCACCGTATCCAGACGTACGCCCACTTTTAGAGGCAAGTATTACGGTGGCACTTGCATCGGACTGTAATCCTGGATCTTCGTATACAACGAGCATGGCATTTATCATCGCAATTGCCGTGCGCGAGATGCACTTCTCTCCTGAGCAGGCAATTTGGTCGGCCACAATGGGTGGGGCTAGGGCGTTGCGTCGTAGTGATATCGGTCATTTAGTCGAAGGCGCACGCGCAGATTTTCAGATTCTTAATGCTCCTTCATATATTCATGTGGCATATCGCCCAGGCGTTAACTTAGTAGAACAGGTTTGGCGAAATGGCCTCCAACTCATCTAGAACAATCACACTCTCAACCTCGGAGCTCACATTCGATGATGTGATCGCTGTTGCTAGATATGGTGCACGTGTTCAACTCTCGCAAAACGCTATCGATGCCATGAACACAACACGCAGTTTTATTGAGGGATATGCAGCCGGTGGTGTGCCAGTTTATGGAGTATCAACTGGTTTTGGCGCACTCGCTAACCGACATATTGATGTGCAAGATCGAGTTCAGTTACAAAAATCTCTCATTAGATCTCATGCCGCAGGAGTTGGCCCAGCGATTGAACGCGAAGTAGTGCGTGCACTGATGTTTCTGCGCCTTCGGACAATGGCCTCGGGACGTACCGGCGTGCGCGTAGCACTGGCACAGAGATATGTTGAGTTCTTAAATAAAGGAATTACCCCGGTAGTTCCAGAGTTTGGATCATTGGGTTGCAGCGGTGATTTGGCACCTCTTTCCCATTGTGCGCTTGCGCTAATGGGCGAGGGTCGCGTTCACGATGCAAACGGCATTGAAATGCCGACGATGCAAGCTTTAGAGAAGGCCGGAATTAAACCTATCGAGCTTGAGGCTAAAGAGGGCCTAGCTTTAATTAATGGCACTGATGGAATGCTCGGCATGTTGATTATGGCCTGCGCCGATCTTGAGCATTTGTGTGCCGTGGCCGATATAACAACTGCGATGAGTATTGAAGGCTTGCTTGGCACCGACCGCGTCTTTGCACCCGACCTGCATGCACCGCTCAGACCACAAATCGGCCAAGCCGTTAGTGCGGCCAACATTTACGCAATGCTAAAGGGTTCAGGAATCGTTGCATCGCATTTAGAAAATGATTCGCGCGTCCAAGATGCTTACTCGCTTCGTTGTGCCCCACAAGTAAATGGCGCAGTTCGAGACACAATTTCTCATGCGTCAACCATTGCCGCACGTGAATTAGCAAGTTCAATCGACAACCCAGTTGTTATGCCCGATGGTCGCATTGAATCAAACGGAAATTTTCACGGCGCACCCGTTGGCTATGTTCTAGATTTTCTAGCAATCGCGGCAACGGATTTAGGCTCGATGTCAGAGCGCCGTACCGATCGTGCATTAGATCAACACAGATCTGCCGGCCTGCCACCATTTCTGGCCCATGATCCAGGCGTTGATTCTGGGCTCATGATCGCCCAATACACACAGGCCGGCCTTGTAAGTGAAAACAAACGTCTGTCGACGCCGGCAAGCGTTGATTCAATTCCATCATCTGCCATGCAAGAAGATCATGTGTCGATGGGCTGGTCAGCTGCGCGCAAACTTCGAAAAGTAGTTGAAAACCTTTCCCGAATTTTGGCAATTGAGTTAGTGACATCGGCCCGTGCAATTGAATTTCGCGCGGGCTTAACGCCATCACCGGCAACAGCCCGCGTTGTTAAAGAGCTGCGTAAAACGGTGCCCGGCGTTGGCCCTGATCGCTTCTTATCTCCTGAGCTTGAAGCGGCAACAGCGTTAATTAATTCAGGTGCGGTTTTAAAGGCTGCAAAAGAAGTTGTTCCAGCACTTACCTAGAAGCAAAGCCTGCCGCGCCCTCTAGAACTAATAGCGCGGCAAGTCTCACTGTACGTTGATCTGGCGAATCAAGGGCGGCATCGATCTCTGTAATATCAATCGCGCGTACCCGCTCATCTGCAGCTACTAAGAATGCACCTTGGCGCAACTCATCGGCGCTGATGCCCCCTGGCATTGCTGCCGGACAAGCCGGCACCACACTGCGATCACATACATCAACATCTAGGTCAACATAGATTTCGCGGCCACCTGCACCTGCAATCTCTAAAGCTTGCGAAACAACATCGGCAATTGTTCGCCTACGAAGTTCGGCACGCGAAATAACGGTGATGCCATTTTCTTTAGCGCGCGTCGAGTATTCGGCACTATTTGCAAAGTCTGCAATGCCGATTTGGACAATGTTTTTACCTGGCAATCCCGCTTGAATTAACTGCCAAACTGGTGATCCATTTGAAACACCATCGCGCACATCATGGTGGGCATCAAAGGTAATAAGGCCAATGTTAGATAAATCTGGCCACAGCGCAGATGCAACTGAGTATGTAATTGAGTTATCTCCACCGAGAGCAATAACTAGCCTGTGCGCGCTTAATAAACCACTTAGCGCCTCTTTTACTCGCGCGCATCCATCATTGCCGTCGGGGGATTCCACATCACCTAAATCGGTAAAAGTATTTCCTGCTAAATCAATCTTTGCCGATGTAGAAAAAGTTGAATACCGCGTCAACGCAGTTCTAATCGCCTCAGGTGTTAAATGCGCATTAGTGGGAGAAATCGAGCTCTCATGTGCTGGTACACCTATGAGTGCGATATCGGCTTTGCTATTGCTCGCAGAAAAAAGAGTAATAGCACGCATCCACTTAGGGTCATGAGGTAGTTGCGGAGGCGACATAGAGTTATCGTAGAGGCTATCTACTGTATTGCTCCAGCAATTAAATTCCGGAGGCTAGACCTTCACAACGTGGGTCGGAGCCGAACATATATGTGCCAATTGGAGAAACCTCTAACATTTGAACTGAAGAGCCATGTGCCCAAGCTCCTATTACCGAGACATCATGGCCCCTGGCTCTCAAATCTTCAACTACTGCCGAATCAACACGATCTTCGATCTCTAATACCCCGCTCCCGTTTTCTTCCAACGAACTCTGTCCGGCAGCGCTTAAGTGTTGCCATCGCGGAGATTCAATCGCCTCTTGAACAGTCATTCCCAAATCCACGACATTAATTATTAACTGCAGATTCGTTTGAACTTGGATATTTGCCCCTGGAGTTCCTCCCACGAGATAAAGCGAACCATCTTCTCGTGTAGCCACCCATGCATTCAGTGTGTGAGCGGGGCGTTTTCCAGGTTGAATAAAGTTGGGGGATTGAGGGTTCAAAGAAAAGCCAGTCAGTCGGTTGTTTAATACGATTCCAGTTCCAGGAATCACCCACGAGCTCCCAAATCCATGGAAGACCGATTGAATCCAGGAAACGGCGTTACCTTCGGCATCGGCTACTAAAAAATAAGTCGTATCACTTCCCTCACTTGTCGCTCCATTCTCATTATTTGCCGTTGCCAGATTAATTTGCGGAAGTCGCCAATCAATATTTTCCTTTGATAAAACCTGCTCAACGTTGACGTCGAGAAATTCAGGATCTGCCAGGATTAGATTTCTATCGGTGAAGCCAATTTTTTTACTCTCGACGCTAACATGAATGCGATCGGCCTCACCCATGGAGGAGATATTAAATCGCTCGCAGAGCAGCAGCTCTTCCATCAAAATCATTCCCTGTGTTGGGGGAGGCTGGCCGTAGATCGTGAAATCGCGATATTTTATTGAGAGTGGGTCTAAAACACGCGTCGAATGTGATTCAAAATCCTGCTCATTAAACCATCCATCTGAAGCGATGATCAGTTGTTGTGAGATTTCACCGTTGTAAAATGCTGCGCGGCCACCGAGTGCAATTGCACGAAGTGAAGCGGCAAGATCT
>CAYGHJ010000006.1:0-32514 GCA_964349605.1 uncultured Candidatus Planktophila sp.
CCCTTGGAAAACCAGGAGATAAAGTCGCTTTATCGCGTACCGCACACCGCTCAGTCTTAAGCGCACTTGTGTTAGCAGGTCTAGAACCCATCTGGATATCACCTGAAATCGATGAGGCAACGGGCATACCAATTGGGATTCCAGTTGCTGAGTTTGAAAAAGTAATTGACCAAAAACCAATCGCACTTTTATTAACGGAGCCTGGCTACTTAGGTACGTTGTCAGATCTTCCATCGCTAATAAACTCGGCACACTCCCATTCAATTCCCGTCATAGTCGATGCAGCATGGGGTGCCCACTTTGGTTTTTCATCCTCAGTACCTGCACACTCTTTAGCTATGGGTGCCGATGCATTAATTACCAGTACACACAAGGCCCTTCCCGGTTACAGTGCATCGGCATTACTGATTGCACAGGGAAAATACTTAAATCTAGATCGCATCGAGCAAAGTTTTGAAACAACACATACGACATCCCCAGCTGGTGCTCCTTTGGCATCCATAGATGGCTGCCGAGCGCTCCTGCAAACTCGGGGTCAGGAGTTGATTTCGCAGTTAGTTGCAGATGTTGAAGCTTTTAAAAACAAAGTTCAGTCGCACTTTGACCTTCCAATTTTTCTTGGGCCTAGTGACTTCCCGGTCGGCCGCTTTGATCCGGCAAAAATTGTTTTACGAGCTAATCAATTAGGTGCCTCAGGTGTTGAGATTGAAAAAGCACTTCAACTACACAACATTCGAGTAGAAATGGCAGATAGCGATACCGTTGTCTTTTTAGCCACACTAGCCGATTCAAATATTGAATTCGATGAACTAGCCCAAGCGCTGATCCCAATCCTTAAAGCAGCACAAAAACCCACACGCACCTCAGCTACTTCTCTTAGTTGGTCAGTAGTGCCAACCGTTGCGCTGTCAATGCGCGATGCCTACTTTGCCGACACTGAAATGGTGCCTGCCACACGGGCAGTTGGCCGAATATCTGCCGACTTAATTGCTCCTTATCCCCCAGGAGTTGGAGTGGTGGCACCAGGTGAATTATTAACTAAAGTTATAATTGAAGGCTTATCCGCTGCAAAAGCTGCTGGTGTGCGCATTGCCTACGCCAGCGATCCAACTTTAGAAACCTACCGGGTCACAAAGAGTTAAGAAAAAAACCATAAGAGTTATGTATTGGTTGTAGACGAACTCAACCTTTGCGGATAGGTTATGTCAATCTCGTCTCCGGATTTCTTGCAGTCAACACGTGTATTGCAAGATATAAGGATAAATGAGCAAAGAAACACCCCTTACATATTAGGAGGATTTGAGTGAAATTTTCAAAGTTTACAAGTGGGTCACTTGCAGTTGCTCTCGCAGTTGCAATCTCAATCCCTGTATTAAGCATTTCAAGCGCTTCGGCGGCAGGACGTGATTACGGTAAAATCAAAAATGCCTCTGCCGGCGGTGGTATGGCAGCTTTGATTGCCGCGTGCCAAAAAGAAGGCCAACTTAACGTAATTGCACTTCCACATTACTGGGCAAACTACGGGGAAATGATCGATGGGTTTAAAAAGACTTATGGAGTCAAGATTGATGAAGCTAACCCAGAGGGCTCCTCACAGGAGGAGATCGACTCTGCGATTCAACTTAAAGGTACAAATCGCTCTCCAGATGTCTTTGACATCGGTTTAGCAATTGCCGTCAAGTACGCAGGTACCGGAACTTTTGCACCGTACAAAGTAAAGACGTGGAACTACTTGCTAAACGCCGCAACTGCATCACCTACCGGTGAATTTACTCCTAATTACACTGGAACTCTGACAATTGGTTACAGCGGAGCGCTAGGTACGATCACCAAGATCGAAGATCTTCTTGATCCAAAGTTCAAAGGTAAAGTCGCACTTAATGGAGATCCACTAGGTTCTAGTACTGGCCTTAACGGAGTCTTCATGGTTAACAAAGCAGTCGGTGGAACTTTTGACGATGTCTCCAAAGGAGTTGCCTTCTTTAAGAAGCTAAAGGACGCTGGAAACTTTATTAATGTGAATCCAACTGCCTCAACAATCGCATCAGGTCAAACACCAGTTGTAATCGATAATGGTTATGTTCAAGCTGGAGTTGTCAAGCAGTTCGCAGCGGCTGGTCAGGTTTGGAAGACCTTCACACCTGCATCCGTTGGATCCACATATAACAGTGCCATATCTGCTTGGGCTCCACATCCAGCCTGTGCCCGTTTATGGTTGGAGTACACACTTGGCGAAACTGGTGCAAGAGTCTTTGCAATCGGCGGAGCAACTCCAACGCTGTGGGTCTGGCTTGTAAAGACCAAGCGTGCACCAGCTGATGGAATTGCCTCCATCGGCAAGAGCAAAGTTAGTGCAGAGGCAGCAACAGCTGCCCAGTCAGCTGCAGCCCGTGTTTATCTCAAGACAGCATGGCCTGCCGCAGTTGGAGGCTAAGTAAAGCGATCGCGAGTTAAACAATTGACTCAGATACCTATCCAAGGAACCGGTCCTGCCGTTGGCAGGACCGGTTCTAGGTATTGGCGCAGCAAGACTGCCTATCTTGGGGTTCTTCCCTTTTTACTTTTCTCGGGGCTTTTTCTTCTTTACCCAACATGGAATGTAGTCACTGGCGCTTTTCAAGATGAGTCCGGTAAATTTGGAACAAGGGTTCTCGTAGAGGTTTTTAACTCCTCATCGGCCCGCGCTGGATTTATGAATTCGCTGGAGATATCTGCTCAAACCGCCATTGCTGGATCGATACTTGGTGGGCTATTTGCGTGGGCGATGGTTTCGGGCAAACAGGGTGGCTTTTTTTATCGCTACTCAGTTGCTTTAAGCTCAGTACTAGCACAATTTGGCGGAGTGATGCTCACATTCGCATTTTTGGCGACCTTTGGCTTCAACGGTCTTGTGTCAACTTTCGCAATTAAGTACGCACCGGGTAGTTTTTTAGCGGAGTCATCCTGGCTTTACGGTAAAGCCGGTATCGCTGTGCTCTACACGTTTTTCCAGATCCCTCTTATGGTTCTAGTCTTTTTGCCAACCCTAGAGAACATGAAACCTCAATGGCGTGAGGCATCTGATGCATTGGGTGGAAAAACTTATGAGTACTGGTTACGTGTTGGTATTCCAATTTTGACGCCATCCTTTGCTGGAGCTGCTCTTTTACTCTTTGTTAACTCATTCTCGGCTTATGCCACTGCGGCAACGCTTATCAATCTCGCAGATTTCTTAACTCCCTTAGCGATTGCAACAGCTTTAACTAGTGAAGTTGGTGGTGCAAATCCTGCTGAGGCGAAATCGCTCTCGGCTTACATGATCATTGTGGTGATTATTGCTATGAGTGGTTACGCACTACTACGGCGCAAAGTGAGCAAGTGGGAGCAGAGGCGATGAAAAAATCTATTGGAGTTCGGATCTGGCGTATTTCAATTATTGCCGTAGTTTCTTTTTACCTTTTAATGCCGCTCTATGCGATGTTTGATTTTTCGACCAAACAATTTGGCTTAGGTGGGAAATCTAGGAACTTAGATTCCTGGAGAATCATTCCATCACAACCTGATTTGGTTATTGCAATCTCTCGCTCTTTGTTAACTGCGTTAATTGTGATGGCTCTTATTCTCTTTCTAATAGTTCCGACAGCAATTTGGGTGCATTTAAAACTTCCTATTCTTCGGCGCCCATTTGAACTCTTATGTCTCTTGCCTCTTGCAATTCCAGCCATTGTAATTGTTGTTGGAATCGCACCTTTGTACCGCTGGATTTCAATAAATTTGACTGAATCTCCAATTACTTTGGCCGGCGTCTATTCTATGTTAATCCTTCCTTATACCTATCGCTCACTTTCGGCTGCCCTAGATGCGGTAGATATTCACACTTTAGCTGAGGCGGCAAGAACGCTCGGTGCCTCAATCGGAAGAGTCATTTTTGGAATAATCATGCCAACCATAAAGACTGGAATCATTAATGGTTCATTTATAGCTATCGCATTGGTTCTAGGTGAGTACACAATATCTAACATTCTTAACTATAAGACTTTCCAAGTTGTGATCGCTCAAATTGGAAGAGCAAATGGAAATGTTGCAGTCGCCGTATCCCTTGCATCGCTTCTCTTTGTTCTGTTCTTGCTCCTACTCATCCCTAACAAAAAACGTCTTGGTACAGTCCTTGATGTTGATGTAAAATGATACGAAAGGATTAATACATTGAGCTCATCGCCCTACGTACAATTGAATAACCTTGCAAAGCATTTTGGCAAAGTTAAAGCTCTCGATGGGTTAAGCCTTGATATTGCAGAGGGCGAACTTGTAGCACTCCTTGGTCCTTCGGGTTGCGGTAAGACAACTGCATTACGTGCATTGGCGGGATTACAAGAGCTTGACCGCGGTCTAATGATTGTCGATGGGAAGGATGTAACTTTCCAAAGCGCTAACAAACGTGGCATGGGAATGGTTTTCCAGGCTTATTCACTTTTTCCACACATGACCGCGCGAGATAATGTTGAGTATGGATTGAAGCTTAGAGCTCACAGGACATCAGGAGATAAACGCAAAGCTCGTTCATCAGAGTTATTGGAACTTGTGGGTTTATCAACCCATGCCAACCATTATCCACATCAACTCTCTGGTGGACAACAACAAAGAATTGCTCTGGCCAGAGCTTTAGCGATATCACCCAAAGTCTTACTCTTGGATGAGCCACTTTCGGCATTGGATGCAAAAGTAAGAACCCAGTTGCGTGAAGAGATTAGACGTATTCAACTTGAGCTCGGCACAACAACTTTGTTTGTAACCCATGACCAAGAAGAGGCGTTGAGCATCGCTGATCGCGTAGGAGTAATGAGAAATGGCCAGTTAGAACAGATTGCAGCACCGGATGAACTCTATGACCGCCCTGGCACAGCATTTGTAGCTGAATTCGTTGGGCTCACAAATCCAATCTCAGGTGTCGTCTCAAAAGGCGCAATTGAATTACTTGACTCAACTGTTAAGGTTCTCAAAGGGTCAATCACAATTGGTCAAGGTATTGCACTTGTGCGTCCAGAAAATATTGAAGTCGTTGCAAGTAACTCAGGTAATGCAACCGTATTTTCAGCTAGTTTCCTCGGCGCATCGTGCCGCTTAAGTATTACCTTAAATGATGGAACACGCGTCACCGCGCAACTTCCAAGCTCTGATGCCGTTGGGTTGGGCGCAGGTGCTCCCGTAAAGGTTTCACTTCTTGATAGACCAGTTTTTGTAAAACCAATTAATTGAGTGCAATTTCAAAATAAGTTTTCCTGACAGCTTTGTAATGCCTGTCACAATTTCCATTGTTTGACTGCCTTTTTAGAGGATAGAAACTAGCGTTTTCAAGTGATTTCACATAGATTCATCTCATGACAACGGAGTCAGCTTTTCAAACTGCGCGCGCGCAATTACGCACAGCAGTAGATCAATTAGGCCTTTCAGAAAATGATTGGCAAACACTTTCAACACCACGGCGGATTTTAGAAGTAGCCGTTCCCTTGCGACGAGATAATGACAAAGTCGAAATGTATAAGGGGTACCGAGTTCAATACTCAACTACACGAGGTCCATCTAAGGGTGGAGTTCGGTTTCATCCACAGATCGATCTAGAAGAGACAATCGCACTTGCCATGTTGATGACATGGAAATGCGCGCTCACAAATCTTCCGTTTGGCGGCGCTAAAGGCGGTATCGCAGTTGACGCTGAGACGTTATCGGATCGTGAAAACGAGAGGTTAACTCGTCGATATACCTCAGAGATTTTGCCGATCATCGGACCCGAACGCGACATTCCAGCACCTGATGTTGGAACCGATGAACGCAACATGGCATGGATGATGGATACCTACTCTGTTAATGCCGGCTTCTCAGTTCCAGGTGTTGTAACAGGCAAGCCCATTGTTTTAGGTGGCTCACTTGGACGAAACTCAGCAACTGGGGATGGTGTTGCAATCTCAACACGTGAAGCTTTGCGGATGAGAGGGATAAATCCAGTTGGTGCAACGGTTGCGATTCAAGGCTTCGGAAAGGTTGGCTACTGGGCAGCGATTGCACTAGAAAATATGGGGCTGAAAATTGTTGCGGTAAGTGATGTGAACGGCGCAGTAATTGGCTTTAATAACGTGACCGCGCTTTGGGAACATTTCTTAGTGCACAAAAATCTAAATGCACCAGGTACTGATCGCCTCAGCAACGAGGAGTTGCTTCACTTAGATGTCGATGTTCTAATTCCTGCCGCGCTCTCGGATGCAATCACGGGTTATACCGCCGGCGGTATCAAAGCCAAGATCGTGGTAGAGGGCGCTAACGCACCAACATCACCCGAGGGTGATGCGATATTAAATGACAAGGGGATTCTTGTAGTTCCCGATATTTTGGCGAACTCAGGAGGTGTGATTGTTTCCTACTTTGAGTGGGTCCAAGATAAGCAGAACTTTGCCTGGGATGCTGAAGAGGTTAAGACAAATCTAAACCGTATCTTGATGAAGGCCTTTAGCGAGGTCGAAGAGATGGCGACTGGTCGTAAGGTGACCTGGCGTGAGGCGGCACATATGTTGGGTGTAGCTCGTGTTGCTGAAGCGCACAGGCTTCGTGGTCTCTATCCATAAGAAATCCAAAATAAAAAGGCGGGAGTGAGAATCTCACCTCCGCCTTTTTATAAATACCTATTAAGCAACTGCCTTCTTGAGCTTTGTGCCGGCACTTACCTTGACGCCAGTGCGTGCAGGGATCTGGAGAACCGCTCCAGTCTGTGGGTTACGACCTGAGCGTGCCGCGCGAGCTACCGCCTCGATTGAGATAAAGCCTGGAATTACCAACTTCTCCTTGCTCTGGAGCATTGAGATGGCAAGGGCTTCAAGGGCCTCCAGCATCGATAAAACTGCGCTCTCGCTCTGCTTTGAATCTGCAGCTAACTTTGCAACGATCTCTTTTTTATTCATTTTATTTCTCCAGTACTTGTTTGGCGTTAATACAGGTAATCCTGCCAGCAATGGCTTAGTAACGTGGCTAAACCACGCTAATTTGCCGATAAATTCGCGTAATCCCGCCTTTATTCGACAATTTCCTCATTTTGAGCGGTAATACGACCGGCATGTGCATGTGCCGTTGGATCGGCTTTACTCTTTATGATGCTGGCAATCGTGGCAACCGCAAGAATTGACGCAATTACTCCAAGGCTATGAAGCGTTGGAATCTTAGGAATCTGGGCAAACTCCTCGTGGGCGAAGGTCAGGATTAATTTCACTCCAATAAACATCAAAATGATTGATAACCCCAGAGATAGGTAAATCAACTTATCGAGCAAACCTTTGAGCAAGAAGTAAAGAGCGCGAAGGCCAAGAAGTGCAAATGCATTAGCGGAAAAGACTAAAAATGTCTCTGATGTGACACCGAAAGTCGCTGGAATCGAATCGAGGGCAAAGAGCAAGTCAGTGGATCCGATAGCAACAATGACTAAGAACATAGGTGTTGCAAAACGTTTGCCCTCTAACTTGATAAAGAGCTTGGAGCCGTGGAACTCATCGACCATGGCAATTGATGATCGAAGTTTGCGAACCAAAAAATTATCATTTGGATTCGGATCCTCATCCCAGTGCTTGAATAGACCTATTCCAGTCCAGATAAGAATGGCTCCGAAGATGAAGAAGGTGAATGAGAATGCAGCAATGGCTGCAGCTCCGATTGCAATAAAGATCGCGCGCAAAATGAGGGCGAGAATTACACCTATAAGTAATGTTCGCTGCTGGAAGATACTCGGCACGGCAAACTGAGTCAAAATGATGACGAAAATAAATAGGTTATCAATTGAGAGTGAGTATTCAACTAAGTAGGCGGCCAAGAACTCGGTTCCATACTTGGAGCCATATGAACTAAATACCCAGATTCCAAATCCAATTGAAATACCAACATAAAACAACGTCCACAAAATCGCCTCTTTGAACTTCACATCATGTGGTTTTCTACTGGCCGTAAACAAATCTATGCTGATTAATACCGCCACCAAAGAAATTGTGACGACCCATACTGTTAATGAAACTTGCATTAAAACTCCCTTGATAGCCATGAGTAGTACATGGTCAAGGTCTCCCTAACCGAATAATCGGCCAGCGCCCCGGGTTTTTACACCGTATTGACGAGGTAGCTGTAGCGAGGTACTCCCCTTTAACTGGATAAGAGTAAGTGCGTAGCAGTAAATCCACAAATCATTAGACTCGTGTCCATGATGGGGTTATGGGTTCGCGCCGTAATCCGCCACCGCTTAATCATCATTGCTGTGTGGATTGCAATATCGGCCGCTGGTGCATTTGCAAGTGCCAATATTGATCGGCACTTGACTACATCGCTTGAGGTACCAGGCAGTCAATCAGCTCAAGCCGATGAGATTCTTACAACTCACTTTGATGAAAACATTCAAGGCACATTTACAGTCCTATATAAATTCAAAACCTCTACTCCGACTCAGATACAGGACTACAAATCCTCCATCGTAGAAGCTGCCAAGGAAATTGCCGGGGCAAAGGTTGTTCAACAAAGAGCAATGGGCGGAATTCTCGTTGCGAGTATTACTACCCCACTCACACTGCTAGAAGCCGCCGCTCAAACTGAAGAGCTTCGTGCTGCAATCGAAGAAGCCGGATTGCAAGGTGCGCTGGTAACTGGTCCCCCAGCTATCAACCATGACGTTTCGCCAGTGCTCGTCAGTGATTTGCATCGTGGCAAAATTGTTACCTTCGCAGTAGCCCTCTTTCTTCTCCTTATTATGCTTGGGGTTTCGATAGCTGTCATCATCCCCCTTATTTTTGCGGTGGCATCGATTTCTATGGCGATCGCCCTAGTGTATTTATTGGCACACAAAATGCTCATGGTTTTGTATATTCCAAACATCGTGGAACTTATCGGACTTGGACTTGCAATCGACTACTCGCTACTTCTACTTCATAGATTCCGTAGTGAGTTACGGAAAAACTCCGATGGCAATGTTAATGATGCAATTCTTGCCACAATGACAACGGCAGGCCGAACGGTTTTGATTTCAGGAACAATAGTGTCTATCGCCTTAGCGACTTTGCTTCTAATCCCAGTCCCCTTTGTTCGATCTCTCGGCGCTGCCGGATTAATTGTTCCGATGACATCGATGCTGGCGGCAATCACTTTGGCACCAGCACTATTTTCTCTGCTAGGCAAGCTTGCAGTGTCAACTATTGGCTTCCCTGGTCTAATCGGTCGTAAGGATGCTTTATCTGGCTCATGGGCAAAAATTGCCCGCTTAGTAATCGCAAAACCTAAGTCAGTCTTTAGCGGTTCACTAATAACGCTTGCAATAATGGCATCCTCCATATTTTGGCTCGCAATTACCCCTAGTTCGTTAACGGCGATTCCAGCCAATCTTGAATCCTCACAAGCTTTCTCTTTAATCACTGATCGCGCCGGTCCTGGCGTCATCACTCCACATGAGTTTGTAATTGATCTCGGCGCTGATGGACAAGCAAATGTGCCGGCCGTAAATACGGCGCGCATGAAATTAGCAAAAACGCTAACGAGAGACTCTGAAATCTTTATCGTTGCAATGGATAATAAAGCTCCATTTATCGATGCTGACGGACGGTACCTGAGAATTTTCGTTGTCGGCCATCACGCCCTTGGGCTGCCCGAGAGTGATCATTTAGTCCACACTCTACGAACTATTAACTTAAAGAGTTTTGGATTTAGCGCTCAAGCCGTTGCCTATCTGGGTGGTGCACCGGCACAGGGAGTCGATTTAATCAGGAAAACTCTTCAATCAATGCCATGGATTATTCTGCTTGCTTTACTCTTGACATACATATTATTGGCCCGTGCCTTACGTTCACTGATACTGCCTATTAAGGCAATCGCATTGGACTTGATTTCGATTGCCATCGCTTTTGCTGCCCTAGTGGTGGTCTTTCGCTTTGGATTTGCATCCTCTCTTCTTCACACGTATAGGCTCGATCAAATTGAAGTATGGGCACTCATCTTTTTGGGTGCAGTTCTCTTTGGTTTATCGATGGATTATGAACTCTTTCTTGTCTCTCGCATGCGCGAAGCAAGAGATAGAGGAGCATCAAATAGCAATGCAATAATCGAGGGTTTGGCCCACACCGGCGGAGTAGTTAGCGCGGCCGCGCTTATTTTTGTTGCATCAATTAGTGGTTTTGTTACCGGACATTTTGCAGGCCTTCAACAGCTCGGTATAGGCCTTGGCGTTGGAGTTCTTATCGATGCGACGATTATTCGAGGACTTTTGCTACCGAGTGCGATGGTCTTACTTGGCCGTTGGAACTGGTGGTTACCAGTTTGGGCGGCTCGATTACTAAAAACTAAAGCCTCACCCCTGGATCAACCAGAGGTGAGGCTTTAGCCTCTTAACTTTCTCTTATTTAGTTACAGTAATTGCGAAGCGAATAGTTGGAACTGTATATCCAAGTGCTAATCCAGCAAAGTCACGGTCGGCCGACAAAATCGGGACCATTCCATATGGAGTATTAGCAAATGATGGCTGTTGTGTATAAAGGATTGGATGTAAATCAATTATGTGAGTACCTGGTGCACCTGTTGCCGTTATGTGAATCACCATGTATCCATTTGAGTTAAATCCGCAACCATAGCCCACGTAGCTATTGTCATATGTGACAGCCATTGTGTTATCTAGTTGAGTCCAACCAACACCCTTGATGCTGATTGTTATCTCTTCGCCTGCTTTGAAGGTGGTTGAAGGAGCTCCAGCGCCACCTCTAGCAAATGCTTCTACTGAACCTGAGTTATCAGCCTTTGCAAGTCCCATTCCAATTACTTTGCCAGCCTTGTCATAGAAAGGCATAATGCTGTGCTTAACGTAAAACGCAGCTTGTGCCTCGATAACATCGCCTTGCTTTAACTGGATTACATGCCATCCACCTAAATTATCTGGGATTGTAATATCGCTGCTCATAGAACTTCCAGTAACGTTCACGGTTGCAAGCGGGATTGAGTTATAAACCCAGCAAGTGCCGGTGCAGTTAACACGGTTACCGACAACAGAGGCCCACACTAGTTGGTGAGTTCCGGTTGAAGTAAGCCCTGTAGCGCTGAACGTTGTTTTTGTAAGAATTGGGCCGCTGGTCTTTGACAATTTCGCAACGGCTTTTGTATTTGGATTTAAGCCAACGTTTGAAAGCGTTGTACGGAGTTCAACCGTTGGTTCTACAGCTGCAGGCCAAGAGATGTAAGGCTTGCCTGGACCCTTATCAGCTGTAACTTTAAACATTGCGCGACCGCCATTTGCATATGGAACTGGCGACTGCAAGATATTTAAGTATGCAAAAGTAATTGCATCCTTAACATCTATAAAGTGGTTTCCGACTGGTCCTGCCGCTCTAATGACTACCTTACCCGTACCCCGAGTCCAGAGAGCCTGAACTTCACCGGCATAAGAACTATCCCAGTGAACTGCCGCTCCTGCGGTGTAAAGGCTTGCGCCCATACCTGTGTAAGTGATCGTGATTGGTGTACCGATTGGACCGCTTTTTGGTGAAATCTTCAACTCACGGGTGGTTTGGAAGCCACCATGTGCGATTGCAACACCGTTCTGGACGGCATAAATATCATGTACTCCACCGAAGTCTGATGGGACTTTAGTCTTATAGACAAAACCGCCAGTTGCATCGGTCGTAACAGATGCAATGTTTACGTTGTACTTTGTGTATTTGGTTCCAAGATAGTTAACGCTATTAGGCTGAATATCGGCTACCCATGTGCCATCGAGCGTTGACCATGTTAGAGGTACCGTTGTGTTGGCCGGTAGACCTTTACCTGTAATTGTTATCGGAGTTCCGATAACTCCCTGACTTGGAACAACATCTAAGTTGATCATCGTCGAAGGTGTAGTAAAGACATCTGATTTAACACCAGTAAATGGAAGTGCCGGAATCCCTGGAAGTCCAGAAGGTGCCACCAAATTTATTGGTGTAACTGGATTAGTATCGGCCGCACTTGCTGGTGAGATTGTCGTCGCCGCGAGTACCCCAACTGCGATTACAAGTGCAACCGCAGGCCCGCTTTTGCGGGATTTGATCTGTATTTTCATTATGACTGCCTCTCCCCGAACCGTTCTTTATGCTTTTGGTAGTGCGAATAGTGTTAGTAGTGAAGCAGCAGTCCAGTTTGGAACATAGGTTGCTGTTGCACCTTTGAGTGCTGGTGAAACCACTCTTGTGCGGTAGTAGCTGACGCGCTCATAAACTGTACGACCGTCATCACCAATTACACGTTTGCCATCAACTTTTTTAGGAACTAACTTGGTAGATAGAACCTTCATTGTGTTCTGATCTTTAGCAACCATCGTCACCTTGTAATTGATAATTCCAAGAGTGTTGTAAGCAGGTGCAGGACCAGTTCTTAATACTGCAGTCCAGAAAGCAATTCCAGCGTGATTTCCATAGGAAAGTTGAATCGGATCTTTTACTCCAGCGATTTCAATATATGCCTGAGCAGTGTTACTGGAATCCATCGGTGCACCACCTTGATCGGCATTATTAGCATAGACACGGAAAACGATTCCCTGTCCAACTAAATACTCATTAGTGATGGCGCAACTTATTCCAAAACGTGGAGCAAGGGGGCCCGATGTGCCGCTAGCTAGGACTGTATCAACATAAATATGAATTGGAGATACAACTCCTTGGCCTGGAACACCCACCTTGGCGGTGAGTTGAGCATCCACAGTTGTGAAATTAACCGCATCGGTGGGTGTAAGAGTTCCGGTAAGAACCGTTGGCCCGCCTTTTGCCGGAGTCCACGAACATTTTGCAATAAATGGCGATACCGTGGTGGTAGCAACTGCCTCACAACCTTTAATGACTTCTCCAGCCTCTGAGAACTTAACATTTCCTGCGGTGCTGGCTGTTGCTGTGATGAAGAATGGCCCCATTCCAAAGACCGCACTTCTTTCAGAAAGCACAAGTGTTGGGGTAGTCGCTGCAGATGCAGGCGATCCTCCAACGAAAATGCTGCCAACTAGTGCAACTGCACCTATGACTGCGGTTGAGATCTTTCTATTCATTTCTTGCTCCTTCTGTATTAATTTTGCGTGGGTTGTAAAAAACTATTTGGTAACAATATTTCCTGCGATTGTGAACTTAAAGGCACTGATTTCTTTAGCGCCAGCTGTTGTTGACTTGATACTAAATGATCCACCAGTTACTTTTAGAGTTCCTGTCGCACCGGCATATTTACCTGTACCGCCGTTAATAATTGCATTGCCGGTGAAAGTTATAGTGGTCGGCGCATCTGCATCTTCAGCACAGGCTTTAGCCGATGAATCAAAAGTGAGTTTCAAAGTATTTCCGCCGCCACTTAAGGTGCCGGAACCATTGAAGGTATCGCACTGATTTGCAGGGGCAGATGATCCGGTCCCCGCTAGATCAGTAAGTCCTAAAACATTTCCAGTTCCTGTTCCATCAACGGATGTAGCTTGTACGTAACTATCTCCCCAGAGGAGACCAATCTTTCCGCTGTAAGTTCCTGAGAATGCGATGGTTTCTACAGTAGAAGAAGCAGCTGTACTTGGCTTTCCTGTTGGCTTAACAACAGGTTTTTTAATTTTAAATCCTTTAGGGCACTTAGGGTTAGTTGCCGTGACTTTTTTTACAACCTTACCTTTGTAGCAAGTGATTGTCTTTGTTGCCGCATTTGCTGTCGGTGTCACTGCCGTTAAAACAGAAAACGCCATAAGCGCAACTAAAATCCTTGCGAGCTTTGATTTCTGTGTTGGTATCATTATAAATCCCCATCTCTCCCTGAAGTCATACCATTTACTTACATGCAAATCCTTGCACTGGCGCCCTGTGAATGGTAGGGATACCTGAGGGGTAGCCCTAGCGCGGGTATTACGTCAATCACTCTAATAGGCTCAACTATTCCCTGCATCACATTCAGCCGACTTTCACTCCTTATTTAACACAAATTCACGGTTCCCTCTATCAATTTTGCCCAAAATTATGCTCAAAATTACTCACATAGTTTAAGGTTCTAAGGTGAATAAAAACGTTGATGCAGATTTCTTAGCTCTCCCACTTTCGCAGGTTACCGATGCAGCGATTAGCACGGCCAAAGATGCTGGCGCTTCCCATGTCGATGTCCGAATCGAGCGTACTCGCACTGGCCTACTCTCATTGCGCGATGCAAAACCAGAGACACAAAGTGATGAAACCAATGCAGGTTTAGGTGTTCGGGTAATTGTGAATGGCGCATGGGGTTTTGCATCATCGCCTGAAATTACTGTCGAAGTTGCAAAAAAATTAGCTTTGACAGCGGTGGCTATGGCCAAAACATCGAAACCACTGTCAACTGAGTTTGTTTCACTTGTAACCGAACCTGTCTATGCCAATCAAATGTGGGTATCTGATTATGAGATAGATCCATTTACAGTTTCAGATTCTGAGAAAAAGGACCGTCTTGCCCATTTGAGTAATGAGTTGCTAAGAAGTGAGATTGTAAATCACACATCGGCTCATTCTATGTATGTCAAAGAACAGAAACACTATGCCGACTCTTACGGAACTAGCACCACACAACAGCGAGTACGTATGCAGACTCAGATTGAAGCGATTTCAATTGGAGCACACGGTTTTGAATCTATGCGTACTTTGGCCCAGCCCGCAGGCTTTGGTTGGGAGTGGATGGGAAATAAACATTGGAACTGGGACGCAGAAATTGCAGAGCTTCCAATTTTATTGGCCGAAAAGGTAGTTGCACCTTCAGTTGAAGCTGGTCGATATGACATCTTGGTACACCCTTCCAATCTCTGGTTAACAATTCATGAGTCGATCGGTCATGCAACCGAGTTAGATCGCGCAATTGGATATGAGGCCAACTATGCGGGTACATCTTTTGCAACCCCAGATAAACTAAATACTTTAAAGTATGGTTCATCGCTCATGAACGTCACCGGAGATCGCAACACCGCCCATGGCCTAAGTACCGTGGGCTTTGATGACGAAGGTGTCGCAGCACAAAAGTGGAATCTTATTAAAGATGGCGTTTTAGTTGGTTACCAGCTCGATCGCCGTATTGCTGCCCGCGTTGATCGCGATCGCAGCAACGGTTGTGCCTTTGCTGACTCCCCCGCACATGTACCAATTCAACGAATGCCTAATGTTTCACTAGCTGCTAATCCAACTGGACCAACCTACGATGAGATGGTTTCATCGATGGAGGATGGAATCATTATTAAAGGTGATAAGTCTTGGTCCATCGATATGCAGCGATATAACTTTCAATTTACGGGTCAGCAGTTCCATCGAGTTAAAAATGGTGAAATCGTTGGCCAATTAAAAGACGTGGCGTATCAAGCGACAACCACAGATTTCTGGGGCTCAATGAAAGTTGTTGGTGGTCCATCGACCTATGTTCTTGGCGGTGCATTCAACTGCGGCAAAGCCCAACCTGGACAAATCGCTGCAGTAAGTCACGGTTGCCCGGCGGCAATTTTCGACAAAGTAAATATTCTCAACACGGTAGCGGAGGCTGGAAAATGATTTCTGCTCAAGATTTAATTGAAAAAATTACCTCGGCTGCCACCTGTGATGACTGCATCGTGGTTGTAAAAGATAAAACGCAGGCAAACCTGCGTTGGGCGGGTAGCACTTTAACAACTAATGGAGTGATACAAGAGCGCAATGTCACCGTGATTGCATTTATTGCAACTGAGGGAGGAATGGCCTCTGGGGGTGTATCGCGAACTGATGTCGGTCTTGAGGATGTTTCAACGTTACTTGCTGAAGCAATTGCGGCCGCTAAAGCTGCAGGAAAAGCCGAAGACTATGCTCCTCTTGCAACTAATATCTCAATAGGAGATTGGACTGCATCCCATATTCCAACTGGCCCAGAAGTGTTTTCAACATTTGCACCTGCACTTGGCGATATGTTTTCACGATCTGTTGCCGACTCAATCGAACTCTTCGGTTATGCCGAGCACACTCATGAAACTACATGGATTGGTTCAAAAGGTGGCCTACGCTTGCGCAAAGATATGCCAATTGGCCGTGTAGAGATGACTGGAAAATCGCATAAGCGTTCACGTTCGACCTGGAGTGGTGTTGAAACCCGTGATTTTAAAGACGTTTCTGTAGCGTCGATCGACGCCCAGATTCGTCAACGTTTAACATGGCAGGGCACCAAAGTTGATCTGCCGGCCGGTCGCTATGACACCCTGCTGCCTTCGGGTTCGGTCGCTGATTTCTTTACATTCATGATGTGGGTATCGGGTGCGCGTGATGCACATGAAGGTCAATCGGTATTTTCAAAGAAGGGCGGCGGCACCCGCGTCGGGGAGAAACTGTCAAATGTTGGTTTCCAGTTCTTTAGCGATCCTGATTACAAGGCATTGCCTGCAGCTAATTTCGTCGCGACGCCGGTTAGCTCTCCTTTTTCTTCTGTCTTTGATAACGGGCAGCCAATTAAACGTGTTGATTGGTTCAAGGATGGTGTTTTACAAGCGCTAATTCAGACACGTGCAACGGCGGCTTTAACAAAGTTGGATTTCACACCTATTGGCGAGAATGCAATTATGAGTGTCGAAGGCGGTGCAGGTGGGTTAGAGGATTTAGTTAAGAAGGTTGAAAATGGGCTACTTCTTACCACTTTCTGGTACATCCGCATGGTTGATCCAAATTCTCTACTGCTAACTGGGCTGACCCGAGATGGTGTTTATCACGTGAAAGGTGGCGAAGTTGTGGGTGCTACCAATAACTTCCGCTGGAATGACTCTCCAGTCTCTGCCCTCAACCGGATTCTTCATGCAGGTGCGACCGAGTGGACTCAGCCTCGCGAATGGGCTGGCGATATTGGCAATATGGCGGTTCCACCGTTAGTGATAAAGGATTTCAATATGTCTACTGTGAGTCCGGGCAGTTAAGCCTTAGGAGTTAATCACTCCTGTTGATAAGAGCAATAAAAGAGTTGAGCCTAAAACAACACGATAAATAATAAACGGCATAAAACTCCTTGTTGTCACGAATTTTAGTAACCAAGCAATAACGGCATAACCCACAAGAAAAGCAATAATGGTTGCAATAAACGTTTCTGAGAGCGAGTAGACCTGGGTTCCAGCGTTATCGCCCAATGCTCCTTTAAGTTCATATAAACCACTTCCAAAGACGGCTGGAATCGCTAAAAGAAAGGAGTAGCGAAGCGCAGCCTCGCGGTTGTAACCCAGGAGTCGGCCCATTGCAATTGTTGCACCAGATCGCGAAACCCCTGGAATTAGTGCAAGTGATTGAGCCAATCCATACAAAAAACCGTGTAAAGAATTTAAATCCTTAAGCCCACGATTTTTTTCACCATAGTAATCTGCCAACCCAAGTGCAACGCCGAAAACGATCAAGACAGTGGCTATCAACCAAAGTGAACGAAGTTCATTTCTAATAATATCCTGGTATAAATATCCAAGAATAACTATGGGCAGCGAGCCGATGATTACTAGCCAACCCATGCGAGCTTGCAATTTTTCCTCGACCGGAAGCGTTGCACGCAGAATACTTTGCCGGAACCAAGCAATAATGATTTTTTTAATATCATTCCTAAAGAAGATAAGTACAGCTAATTCAGTACCTATTTGTGTAATCGCCGTAAATCGCGCTCCAGGATCTTGGGCATTTGAAAAAAACTCTCCAGCAATTCTCTGGTGGGCACTTGATGAGATCGGTAGGAACTCAGTTAATCCCTGCAAAGCTCCCAAGAAAATCGATTCAAACAATGAGCTCATCTTTTCTCCTTATCGATCGAGTTCCAATACTAACTTCCACCCCCTAGTGCGAGGCAGAAAGAGCTCAGTATTTATATGGAGTCGCAAAGAATATATTCAGATATTAGTCAATTTTAGCTTTTCCATAGTAGGGCTAGCCTTCGGTATTTATGTAGAAACGAGGGTGAGTAGCCATTAAAGTGTGAATCATGAAAATGGTTCGACGTAGTATCTTGGCATTAATGTCAGCTTCACTTCTGTCAGTTTTCGGGCAAAACGCCCAAGCAGTGGTTGGTCCAACACTTAAATGTACAAAGGTTGGTCAAAAAATTATTTTTCGTGGATACGAATATAACTGCGTTAAATCAAAGAACAAACTAGTCTGGAAGCGTGGCGCGAAAGTTGTAACACCAACGGCAGGGGAATTGAAAACTTCAACCGTGATTACATTTCTAGCTAAAAGCGATGAAATTATTGAGGGCGAGATTAAGATTGTGATAGTACAGCCAGATTTGGCTTCCAGTTTCCCGGTCTCAGTTCTGCGAAATAATGGTGTGGTAATAGTCCTGAGCGCAATTTGCACCCATAAAGGTTGCATTGTTGATGCGGATCAGGGGCGATTGGTCTGTCCGTGCCATAACGCAGCCTTTAATGCCATCAATGGCAAAGCGACTCGACAACCACATGCAGGACATTCATTGAAAGCACTACCTAAATTTATTGCCAATGAAGATGCAGGATCTATCTATATTAAACACACCATTAGCTCCTATTAAATCGGTAACTTAAGAATCAACTTAGCTGAATTCAGTTCGATCTACTTCTCAAGGTCACGAATAAGGATTTCTTCTGGATTACCGGCGAAATATCCTGTGGCGCCCAAGAAGAGCCCCAAAACTACCGGGACAATAAGGGCGATATTCCAATTGAGCGTTGAATCGAAGATTAATCCCACAATACCGGGGGCAAAAGCTGCCATGAGATAACCAACGGCTTGAGCCATAATCGAGAGTGACCGCGTTTCACCCGCTTCGACACTTCGCGTAACGGTCAAGAGAAGTGCAAGTGGAAAACTCGCTGAAAGGCCGATGTTCGCAATTAATAGCCAGATAACCAAACGCAAGCCCTGATCGAAAATCATGCCAGCGAAAGAGATAGAAATTAGTCCGCCAACAACAACCAATAGAATTCGGAGATCGCGAAGTCTCGAGGAATAGTGCGGAACGATGATGCCGACAATCGACCCCAATAAACCAGTAATTGAAACGATGAATCCAGCGTTGCTTAAGGACCAACCTTTTGAAACTAAAATGGTTGGCAGCCAGGTTGCCGTTCCGTAAAAAAGCATCGACTGTATTCCGAAGAATATCGCGATACTCCAAGCACCTGGCTTAAATAGTAGTTCTCTATGAAATTTTGAAGAGATTTCCATATGAGATCCATTTAAACTCTTTGGATTTTTTAGAATCCACCAAATTGAGGAAATTACTCCAGTGATAATCCACGGAACCATGGATAAACGCCAGCCCCACGAAGACGCGCGCGCCAAGGGCACCGCTACTGCCACCGAAACTGCGGCGAAAACTCCCATGGTAGTTATGTAAATACCTGTGACTAAACCAGAATGTTCGGAAGTGTTCTCTTTAACCCAGACTGGCAACGAAAAGTTCAAGATAGCGATTGCGATTCCTACGGTCAACGAGGAGAGAAAGAGCATCGGAACATTTCCAATTGCCCTCAAAAAAATTGCAACTGTAAGTACTATCAATGAAAAAGTTATAACTCGATTAGTCCCACCGATTTTACCCACTAAAGGCATCAGGAATGCACTTGCAGCAAAGCAAAGTACGGTTAGAGAAGTTAGAAATGAGAGTAAAAACGAACTTAAATGATACTGCTCTTTCAGAATCGGAATGAGAGGACTCATAATCGTTAACCCAGCCCGCATATTAATAGCGGCTATAAATATTGGAAGCGCCTTGGCAATTACTTCTCTATTGTTCATAATTGAGTGCGGCACTGAGTGAGTCTATCCTCTAACACTTTCTCAGTGCACAACACTGTCCCTGACCATGTGAATGTAAAAACGGCCGGGTTGGTGTTGACTAGCCTGCCTCTCTCCCGCCTCACTGAATCCAATTGCTTTATACGCAGCAATTGCATCATCGTTATCAGCCCAAACCCCAAGCCCTTGTCGTTGCCAATTCTTGATATCAGCATGCCCATCAAGGAAATTAAATAGGGCTCTAAGTGCGCCCCGACCTCGATATCGAGGATCACTCCAACACCCACCAATCCAACATGTTGCGCCGTGATCACCGTTCAGAACTTCTACCGACATTATTGCAATATCTGATTGGTCCGATGAAACTATAAGAAAATCAAGGGAAGTGAATTTAGCTTCCCATTCCCCTTGCTCCATTTTCGATTCAGTTTCATGGTTGCCGCCAAATGCCTCTGGGCTATCCTTCAAAGATTTTAAGCGGATTTCGCGCAACCTCTGCCATTGATTTGGTGCAAGCAGCTCCACTTTTAAACTTGAATTCATAGGCGAATTCTGCCCTATAGATAGTCATTGCCGTACAAAGATATTCAATAATCTGCCTGTTATATGATGAACAAATGGGTGAGGATTCCAAAAAGGTATTTTCTGCGCATAGAGCAATCACTGAGTTGCGCGCATTGAGTAAACCCAAAAGGGTCCATACTTTACAGCACTTCTATAAAACCGCACCTGGTGAATATGGAGAGGGAGATGTTTTCTTAGGATTATCCGTACCTCAAGTTCGGGAAATCGCGAAGACCTACCGTGCACTAGAGCTCTCTGAGATTGAGAAACTATCGGCATCCAAATTCCACGAAATTCGCCTTTGCGGGTTGATAATTCTTTCGAATCAATTCAAGGCAAGTAAAGATGTGAAAAAGAGGCGAGAGTTTTTTAACTACTACGTGAAACAGTTGAAATTGGGGCGGATAAATAACTGGGATCTGGTAGATGTGAGCGCACCAACAATCGGGGCGTATTTATTAGACGTTAAGGATCCTTGTCCAGTACTTATTAGGTTGTCGAAGAGTAGTTCTCTGTGGGAGCGACGAGCAGCAATGCTTTTTACTTTTCCCTTCATTCGAGCGGGATATTTTGCTCCCACACTTGAAATCTCAGAACTTCTACTGAAAGACCATCATGACCTGATTCACAAAGCATCGGGGTGGATGATGCGTGAAGTTGGAAAACGAGATCCCTCCTTACTTCGAAAATTCCTAAGCGAGCACGTCACAAGCATGCCTCGAACAATGTTGCGCTATAGCATTGAAAAACTCCCTGAAATCGAGCGCCAGAGATGGTTAAAAAAGACTACATAAGCCAGTTCGGTAATACCAGCCATCGTTTTGAATTCATCGATTCAAATATCTAATCGCCGCCAAGACTCTTCGATGACTTGTCTCTTCATTAATTAACCCAAGTTTGCTCAAAATGTTGGAAATATGTTTTTCTACTGCTCCTTCCGTGATAAAAATTGTTGTGGATATTCCCATATTTGATTTTCCTTGGGCCATAAGCGCGAGAATCTCTCTTTCTCGAACGGTTAAGGACTGTAGAGCCAGGTCCTTGGAACTATGCATGAGAGAGCTCACGACCTCGGGATCTAATACGGTTCCACCATTAGCTATCTCAACAAGAGATACCATGAATTCATTAATGTTTGTGACTCTGTCTTTTAGAAGATAGCCCACACCGGATTGATCGTCATCTAACAAAAGTGATGCATAAAACGATTCAATGTACTGCGACAAAATGAGGACTGGGATCTTTGGAGATATTTTGGTCCGAACCTCTATTGCCGCACGTAGCCCGTCATCGGTGTTAGTCGGAGGCATGCGAATATCGATAATCATCAGGTCGGGGTGAAGATCTTTACCGGTTTTTAGTATTTCGCGAGCATCACTGATTTCTGCAACGACTTCGTGGCCACGCTCCACAAGTAATCGCACGATTCCCTCCCTTAGGAGCGCGACATCTTCAGCGATAGCTATTCGCATGGCACGATTATCTTAATTTTTGTAGGTCCTCCCTCTGGACTCATGAGAATGAACTCACCCCCCAGAGAATCGGTGCGATCTTTCATGTTTTTAAGACCCGTACCTTCGGACTCCCTTGCCCCACCTCGACCATTGTCCACAATATCCAAAGTAATGAGCTTTCCATTGCTCTTTATATCTATGGACATCGAGCTAGCTTTGGCATGGCGGCCGACATTAGTCATTGCTTCAGAACAGATTAAATACAGAGCAGATTCAATTTCAGCTGATGGCCGCTCAATCTCGGCGTTGATGCTAACCGTGAATTCTTGTTGGGCTCCTAAAGAGTTCAGTGCCGCTGCCAGGCCGGCTTTTTCCAATAACGCAGGTCTCAAGCCCTTTACTAGATTCCGAATCTCTTGCATAGCATGTGCTGTCTGTGATGCCGCTCGTTCTAAGGTCTCGGCCAGTTCTTTATCCTCAGATTTCTCGGCTAACTGCCGAGCACGATCAATTTCAATTCCTGAAATGGTGAGTCTTGCTTGTACTCCATCATGTAGATCACGCTCAATTCGAGTCCGATCTTGAGAACCAACGTTAACGGCCGTTTTTCTACGGCGATCCGAACTATAGAAGATTTCAGCGAATGAACGTTGGCTTAGAAATCTGACCACCAACTCCTTCTGCAATTTTGCTATAACTGGAACCATAGAAATAGCCACCATAATAAGAAAAACTGAGAGAACTAAATAGAGTGGAGATGAGAAATTCCAAATGAAACTTCCATCGATAGGTCCCTCTTGAATATCGAAACCTAAGAACCGTGCTTTAAAACTACTTGAATCTAAATTAACATTGAGATTTCCATTAATGCCGCCTTGATTGAGGTGAAATGTTCCGCTCGTAGGATTTAGAATGATAACGCCAATAATTACAAGCGAAAGGAAAACCGAAGTCACAGCTAGCATGGCCACAATGAATCCTAGAATCGAGAGACCAAAAGCTAAAAAGACATAAGCAATTGCAAGCCAACTCCGCGCCGACATAGCTCTTTCTTTTGCGCCTTCCCATGAAAAGAATTTTTCTTTGAACCACTTCTCATTGGAAGGTGCAATTCCACTTTGAAGGAGCCAATTAGTCCTTTTGATTTCAAAATAGGTCATGTACTCCATCACGGCCAATAAACCTAAAATTACAATAATTGCCAACGGGATAAATAATCCCGTAGATAGGATGGTAGTCACAATCACAAAAAGGGCAAGAAGGATTGGAAAACTAGAGAGTATGTAAATCAATTCTCGGAGCCTTCGAACAACGAACTTGTATGCGCGCTTAAAATAGTTTTTTTTCTCTGTTTTCATGAGCTAAGCATCTCTTGTAGCGATCGAGGTATCCAAGGGTGCTAGCAGGTGTTTCTTAGGTGACCGGGTGCAGTTTTTTGACATAGGCAAAGAAAGGAATAGGGATCAACACTCCGATTGCCATCAAAATGACCCACAACTGCTCGAGATTGGCACCAATGAGGATTCCGGCCATGGCAGGGCCAACAATTCCTGAAAATCCCCACTGCAAACTAATTAAAGCACTAGCACGGCCACGAATGTGCTCTGGCGTTAACTCTTGTAGCAGCGCTGGACTGGTTGGGGCATGAACCATTTCTCCAAATGCAAATATCAACTGACTCACACACAGTGCAATTCCACCAACAAAGAGTGGAACATATGGAGATATTCCCACGGCAAGCCACGAGAGCGCCCAAATGATTCCAACTGACATAAGCGCACTGTATTTTGAATATTTTTCAAGAACTCTAAGTACAAATGGCTGGAATATAACGATTGAAATTGTATTCACCCCGAAAATTACACCAAGCCATTTAGGTGAGAGACCAAGGTATTGGGTTGCATAAATTGGTATCCCAGATTGAAGCGGTCCATAACCAAAAGTCAAGAGAATTACCCCGGCAAAAGTAAGGACAGCAAGATCCTTTCTGGAAAATATTTCACGATAACTTCCACTCTTAGGTTCATGTTCTTTCGCAATATATTTACCTGCATGCGGAGTCTTAAGCCCTAGAACAATTAAGAGATATAAAAGATAAGTGAGTGAATCCACCCAATACATTAGTTGGAATGAGATAACAGAGCCTTCTTGAATAATCAGAGATGAGAGCAGACCTCCAATACCAAGACCCAAATTAAGCAACATAAAATTGAAGCCAAATATTTTTGAGCGATCGGCCTCCGGTGTTACGCGCGTCAAAATAACCATTTGGGAGGGCCAAATACATTGACCTCCAAGAGAAAAGAGTGTCATTGAAAATATAGCTTGGTTATGAGTAGTTACTTGCGAAAATGAGAGTGCCGCCATTGAGGCTATTAATAGACCTGGAATAATTACTTTCTTAGGACCGATTCGATCAACGAGAGCACCTAACGGACCTGTACCGATAATCCCAGTAAAGGCACCCCATGCCATGAGTAGGCCACCGAAAGTTGTTGTGAAACCTCGAATATCGTGGAGATAGACCATTAGGAGGGAAAGCGTCATGCCTCCACCGATTGCGTTTAGCGAGATTCCCAGAATTATTCGACTCGAGTGGGGATTAAGGATCGAAGTGAACTCTTTGAATGGAGCAATCTTAGAAAGCATCATCCAAGTCTAACCCGCCCATTTAGAAGCAGGTTGAGCAATAACTTGCCGAAATCTTTACAAAAATCACACTAAATCTTTGCCTCGATTCGCAAGAATTACGCCAAGAGGTCAGTTGGCCAGCATTGAAGGAGAGAGCAATGAAGCAGAAGACTTTTGTCACCATGATAGTGGCAGGTCTAATTGTTTTTGGCGGGCCAACTGTCCTTTTGTTTAGTGAAATCAGCTCATCATTTGCCAGTGAGCAAAATCCAAAGGGGTCACACTCAGAGCATGAAGTGGAACCCGATATGCCGGGCATGGATCACTCAGATGCCGATATGCCTGGCATGGATCACTCAGATCCAGGTGCAACTGAGACAAGTGCAAACCGTCCATTGAAAGCAACATTGGGAGTGTTTGGAGTTGCCACATCAATCGTCCTATCTAGCGCACTATTTCTCAGACGGAGAGATGAGAAGCTGCGAGAGATTAAAGTCAATGCGCGAAATAATCCTGGAGATGCAAAATGAAGTCAATCAATTCAATAGATGAGATGGAAGACCAAAGACTTGAACCAAAGGGATTTGATTTACTTACAATTCCAGCGGTAAGAGCCATGATGAACAGCAAGTATTTCCCAAAGATTTTTCAAATCCCAATTGCAGCAGTATTTGGTTTAATCGGATATGAGCTTCTTGCCGGTCCAAGTAGTGCTCACGACAATCCTGGTACTGCCCTCATGTGGGTTCTTTGGTGGCCACTAATTCCCATTCTCTTTCTATTTGTAGGCAGATTTTGGTGTGCAATTTGTCCATTCGCAACGCTCTCTGATTTTGTCCAAAAATTAGTCGGAGTAAATCGCCCTGTACCTGCATTTTTAAAAAAGTACGGAATCTGGATTATTGATGCAACATTTATTCTCATCACGTGGGCCGACCACGTCTTCGGAATAGTTTCTTCACCTTGGGGTTCGGGAATTTTATTGTTGCTCATTACTCTTGCGGTAATTATCAGTGGAGCATTTTTCCAAAGAAGAACATTCTGTCGTTACTTATGTTTTCTTGGAGGACTATCTGGTAATTACGCCCAAACTGGAATGATCTCTCTTCGAGCAAATGCCGAAATCTGCAGAACTTGTGCATCAAAGGCAGCATGCTTCAATGGCACAGATAAAGCACCTGCCTGTCCCCTATTTTCATTCCCTCGCACAATGGAATCCAGTGCCAACTGCACCTTGTGTGCGAATTGCATCAAAAACTGTCCAAATGATGCAATCACTTTAACACTGCGTCCACCTACAAAAGAACTATGGTTTATTCGCAAACCAAAAATTGAAGAGTCTTTTCTTGCTATGGCAATCATGGGAATAGTGCTTATCCAAAACATTACAATGCTCGAAGTCTGGGAAGATATTCTAAATGGTGTTGAAAACCTCACTGGTGTTACTAACACTGCGCTAATTTTCACCGGCGTTTTTGCATTAGGTGTGACTCTCCCCGTAACTCTCCTGACACTCAGTGCAAGAATTGCTGCCAGATACAATACTGAAAATTGGGTTAAGAATTTCGCTCGTTTCGGATATGCCCTTATTCCATTGGATATTGCGGGACATGTTGCGCATAATCTCTTTCACTTACTAGCTGAAGGCAAATCTATCTATTACTCCGTTGCCTCGATCTTCGGAAGCAATGCATCGGGCTCGGCAGCAATTGTCGGAAATGAAACAATTCAAATTATGCAGTTTGTCATCTTGGGATTAGGTTTATGGGGATCTCTATATACCGCTAGGCGCATAGCTTTTCGCCGGTACAGTAACTTAAATGTTCGCAGGGCCACGCTGACACCATATGTAATTCTGATTGGATCACTTACTGCAGTCAACGTTGGCCTATTTCTTCTTCCAATGGCACATCGAATGTAGCCACTGAATGGCTCGCTCAATTTGGTAGTTGATTAAAAAACTGAAGGCAAGCTGAGGGTAAACGTCGCACCCGCATCACGTCCTGGACTTGATGCAGTGAGTGTGCCCCCATGACTTTCGGCAATACTACGCGCGATAGTCAATCCCAAACCTGATCCAGTGTCGTCTGAATGTCTTGCCGAATCGCCTCGATAAAGGCGATCAAATATAAGTGGTAGCTGATGTTGCTCAATTCCCTCACCCGAATCATCAACGGTGAAGAGAATAGAATCTCCCGATCGCCGTACACACAAATTCACGCTTCCATCTGCGGGGGTGTACCTCAACGCATTTTCCAGAAGATTTGAAAGTATCTGCCCCACTCTTTGCGGATCTACATGTAAATGAGGCAAATCTTGTTCAATATCTAACTCAAAAGTAATTCCTTTGTTAATCATTCTTGGTGACCATGCTGCAAAAGCACTCGAGGCAATAAACTTCGGATCAATCTCCGCTGTTAACTGAGTGAGAATCTTCTCTGAGTTATGAGTTACCTCGCGGACATCCCGTGAAAGTCGATTTACTCTTTCTAGCTGATCTCTTATTGTCTGCCAAGTGTGAGCATCAGGGGTGACGATTTTGTCTTCAATTCCATCGACTATTGCAAGGACGGTTGCAATAGGTGTCCTTAATTCATGTGCTAAGTCACTCAGCATGCGCGACTGCTCCTCTCTGCTGGTCGCTAAATCTACTGACATACCATCCAACGCCTCTGTCAAGCGATCAAGTTCTGGAATCGAGTTATTGATAGGGGCTATAGCATCCAAATCTCCAGAGGCTAACATTTCAGCAAAACCTGTAACCTCATTAATTGGTTTAACGATTCGCAGCGTGAAATACCAAGCTAAACCCCCTGAAATAGTGATTGAGAGGATTGCTGCGATAAACAGAGAGGCATTGAAGGAGGAGATATATGCCTGCGTGATATGTGATCTGACACTTGCTGAGGTGACTCCAGCATCATTTAGATGCTCTCCGAATATTGAAGGTGCAATTGCAAAGGCAGTGGCTACGAGAATTAAGCCATTTATTAGAATGAGAAAACTCTGTCCAGCGAGCATTTGCACCATAAGGCTCTTTTTTTGGGTTGCACTCATCCAAGTTCCATCCCATATCCGATTCCACGGATGGTTCTTATTAATCCATCTGAACCACCTGCATCAGCGAGTTTTTTGCGTAAGTGACCGACGTGCACATCCACTACGTGGATCTCTCCGTACCATTCTCCTCCCCAGACCGATTCAAGAAGAGTCCTACGCGAAAAGACGTTTTTAGGGCTTTCCATCATGATTTCGAGAAGGTCAAACTCTGTCTTAGTTAGCTCCACTACTTTGCCACCAACGGTGACAGTGCGTGAATTTGAATCTAATTCAATCTCTGCAAAGCGAAGGAGATCATCATTGCCTTCTACTTTACTCCCGATTGCCTGTGTTCTGGGTCTTCTTAGAATTGCTTTGGCCCTAGCAATTAGCTCTCGCGGAGAAACAGGCTTCACCACATAGTCATCTGCGCCAACTGCAAAGCCAACAATTTTATCGATCTCTTCTTCGCGCGCAGTCAACATGAGAATATAGGCATTAGAAAAAGTTCTAATCTGCCGGCACACTTCAATACCATCAAAACCTGGCAACATTAAATCCAAAATAACAAGATCAGGTGCTCTCACACGGGCCTTTTCTACCGCACTTGGTCCATCGACGGCACTATCGACGAGGTAACCTTCGCGTTGAAAATAACTGATCACGACAGCGGCTAACTCAATTTCATCTTCAACAACGAGTACCCGTAGGGCATCACTCACGAAAAGCCATCCTTAACTCCGCCCATAGTAGAGCTAAGGTTACTGGATTTTATCTGAATCTATTGAGTGGCCATCTATTAAACGTCGAGCTTTAGCATAATCACTTGCGTCAATTTCACCTGAAGCAAATCGTCGATCCAAAATTTGGCGCGGTGTCTCTTTACTTACGCTTGTTTTCTCCCCCTGAGTTAGCCGTGTGACAAACCAGATTCCAAGCCCAATAATAATGACCCAGAAAATCCACATGAATACCATCCAACTGCCGTTCATGCCACCTTGGCCATACCAATCCATCATTTTGATACCTCCATTGCATTGTGATTGAAGAGTACGCTTTAAAAGCATAGAAATAGCCACCTAAATTGTAAAGATTGAGTAAAGAGTATTTCTTTATCAAAACTTCATAAAGAATTCGCCCTTCCTTTGAGGGTTTTGGGAAGTATGTCCTTATGAATCAAATAAGCAGAAGAGCACTCCTCGCTGGAATCGTTGGCGCTGGACTAACCACTGGCCTTGCAGGCTGTGGCGTTGGTGATACTAAAAGATATTTGGGAGCATCATCAATTCAGGCGCGAGAAGACGCGCTCTTGAAAAGCGGAAACGAGAAACTTTTCAACTTGACTGCAAAGCTCAGTGAAATTGACCTAGGTGGGGTTATCGCCAAGACATGGACATACGGTGATTCCTTTCCAGGCAAAATCATAAGAGCGAATGTTGGCGATCGACTCAAAGTAAATTTTAGAAATCAACTTCCAGATCCTACAAGCGTGCACTGGCATGGTCTGGCTATTCGAAATGATATGGATGGAGTTCCCGGACTTACGACGCCAGAAGTTGCGCCTAATGGAGCTTTCAACTTTGATTTTACGCTTCCAGATTCAGGAACATATTGGTTTCATCCACATAGCGGAACACAGTTAGATAGAGGCTTGTACGCCCCACTCATTGTCGATGACCCAAATGAAACTGTGCAAAACGACCAAGAATGGATTGTCATTCTAGATGACTGGAGTGATGGCGTCGGTAAGAATCCCGACGAAATTCTTGCAGACCTTCTCGATGGTTCTGGTATTTCTTCCGGGATGGATGGCATGGATCATGGAGGCGACATGGGCGACATGGGTGGCATGAGCGACATGGATGCTGGTGATGTCACCTATCCCCTGTACTTAATAAATGGGCGTCCCATAAATGATCCAGAGGTTTTTAAATCAAAGCCTGGACAACGCATTCGAATTCGAATTATTAACGCTGCCGCCGACACCATCTTTGATGTGGCACTTTCCCAACATAAAATGGTGGTGACCCATACTGATGGTTTTCCTGTAAAGAGTTACCCAACCGCCTCACTTCGAATCGGCATGGGAGAGCGCTATGACGTAGTAGTTACAATTGGTGATGGCGTATTTGCTTTTGTCGCCGATGCCGTTGGTAAATCAGCCGTTGCCAGAGCACTTATCCGTACTGGTAGTGGCTCCGTGCCTGCACAACTATTTAGGCCAGCCGAGCTAGACACGAAGCCGCTTACGGCAGATCTTTTGCAGGCAAGTGACCAAGTAAAACTTCCATCTAGAAAATCCGATCGAACTCAAGATTTAATTTTGCAGGGAAGCATGCAGCCGTATAAGTGGACAATAAATGGCCGTACTTACAATGAAACTAAAGCTTTGGTTGTCAGGCTCGATGAAACCTCAACCTTACGGATTAGGAATCGGGGAATGATGTACCACCCGATTCACCTGCATGGCCACACTTTCCAATTAGGTGCCGCTGGTGGTAATGGAGCGCGCAAGGACACTGTTTTGATTCCGCCCATGGGAGGAATCAATGTGGACTTTGCCGCTACTAACCCCGGCAAATGGATGATTCACTGTCACAACGCCTATCACGCCGAGGCGGGAATGATGACACGTCTGGAATATATCGCCTAAAACTTTCTACACAATCACATTGCTTTTATACGAAACACATACCAAAGCACAGTGAAATTTGAGTCGGTTCAACTAGTCGAGATTATGGTCTTGCTCCAAGTGGATTTTATCTAGCTAAATCTCCACTTCTTGATAGGTTACCGCTATGAAATATAAAAACCTAGGCCGTTCTGGTCTCTCTGTAAGTCGTCTCTGTCTTGGCACGATGAATTTTGGTCCTGAAACAGATGAGGCAACTTCCCACTCAATAATGGATTCGGCTTTGGCCAGCGGGATTAACTTCATTGATACCGCCAATCGTTATGGCGGAACTGGTAATTGGGGAGGAACTGAGGAGATTCTTGGTCGTTGGTTTGCTAAAGGCGAGGGACGACGCGAGAAGGTTGTGCTTGCTACCAAACTTTACGGCGAGATGGAGCCTTGGCCAAATAACAAAGGTGTCTCGGCGCTACATATACGGCGTGCCTGTGATGCAAGTTTGAAACGGTTGCAGACTGATTACATCGACCTCTATCAAATGCACCACATCGATCGCACGACCCCGTGGGAAGAGGTTTGGCAGGCAATGGAGATCCTTGTTGCACAGGGGAAAATTCTCTATGTTGGAAGCAGCAACTTCGGTGGTTGGCACTTAGCTCAAGCCCAAGCTGCGGCAGCTCAACGGAACTTCATGGGGCTAGTTTCTGAACAATCGATTTACAACCTTGTCGTTCGCGATATAGAGCGCGAAATAATTCCTGCCGCCCTTCATTATGGAATTGGAATCCTGCCATGGTCACCTCTTAATGGTGGACTGTTGGGAGGGGTCTTGCAAAAGGAACGTGATGGAAAGCGCCGTTTAGAAGGACGCTCGAAAGCTGCCTTAGATGAGATTCGTCCACGCGTTGAAGCATATGAAAACTTCTGCATAGAGATCGAGCAAGAGCCAGGTGATGTGGCACTTGCTTGGTTGTTAGCTCAACCTGCAGTTACCGCCCCGATTGTTGGACCCCGTACGCAGGCACAGTTAGATTCAGCGATACGAGCTCTTGAGATTGAATTAACGCAGGAACATCTAACCAAGCTCAACGAAATCTTCCCGGGCTATAAAACCTCACCTGAAGATCACGCTTGGTAAAAAGATACCAACTTCTAAAAACTATTCGTTTTCGGCAATCTCCTTCAGCCTGACCAACGTTTTTGCGACGGCAATTTGCGTCCAAGGATAGGCTTTACGCCACTTCAACCAGAGCTGTGAAATTGAAGTTGTGCCATCAAATGTCTCAGTAACTTCAGTTTGATTTGGCGTGATGGGACGAAGTTCATATCGCCATCGCCATCGCCCTAAATGCCGCCAAGCAATTCTTCTATTTTCCTCAAATTCGACCACGGTATTAAGAATTTTATAGTTGATGCCTAACTTCATCTGCATTCCAAATTTTGACCCCAATTTCAACTTGGATGGACCGCTGAAATTTCCCTGAATTGTTTTAGTGCCATCAAAATCCATATGTCGTTGAGGGTCTGTTAGCAAATTAAAAATTTTTTCGGCCGAGGCATCTATCACAATGCGGGCAGATTTTATTTTGGGATTACCAGTGTCAAAAATTTCCGCTCGGATTGGTGAGGACGAAGAAGCCATACATATAGAGTACAGAGTGAGAGTCAACTTTAATTCAAAAGTGAGGGTAAATCGACTTTTCGGTTAGCACTGACTATATGAGCTTCCTGTTTAAAAAATCTACCGTCTCTTGCCACGCATTCTCAGCGGCTTTTGAATCATAGACATCTTCGCGATTATTATTGAAAAAGGCGTGGCGCGTTCCTGGATAGTCAAGAAGTTGGACTGTCCCATTGCTTGCTTTAATCGCCTTGGCTGCCTCTTGAATTCCAGGGGCTAGTGAGGTTCCGTCACCTTCACTACAGTGAATCATGGCGCTTTTTCCAGAATAGTTTTCCCAGCGAGGAGCCATTCGAGCCCACGGCATGCCAGGATAAAAAGCAACTGCGGCAGTGATGGAGGATGAGAGTGTTGCACTCCAGAGTGCGAGTGACCCGCCCATGCAAAACCCAACTGCACCAATATTTGCGCAACTCACCTTCGAATTACCTGCTAAATATTTGGCAGCGCCATCGATATCTAGTGCAGCCTTATCCATAGCAAGACCCATCAGCAGTTTCATAGCATGGTCGGGCTCTTTGGCAACTTCCCCGTGGTAAAGATCAGGGGCAAGGGCTACAAAACCGGCGGCCGCAAAACGATCTGCCACATCAGTAATGTGACCGACTAATCCCCACCACTCTTGAATGACGATGACGGCTGGACCGCTACCTTTTCCTGGGAGCGCTAAATATCCATCACAAGTTTGGCCGTTGCTTTCGTAGGTAATCATCTGGCCCATTTTTAGCTATACCCCTATACCTCGTAATTTCGCATTTGTTGAGTAGTATGACGTTA
>CAYGHJ010000007.1:0-29705 GCA_964349605.1 uncultured Candidatus Planktophila sp.
GCCCATCTCCCCATCTATATCGCCAGCGAATAACAGATCTGTTCCCTAAGGCAATCAGTTCCTCTTCATCAAAATTCGCAAAAGTAAAGTATTTTACTTTTGCTTATCGTTAATTCTGCCCCATGAAATATTGTTCCATCCACGCTCGTGCATATAGTACAAAATAGTTTTTGTTAATACTTCAAAGCCGGCGATTGAGGCGGCAGTTATGGCCTCATGTGTAATCAGAAGAGACAATAGAAAAGTATCTGCTGTCCCAATTATTCTCCAACTAATTGCCTTTAATGCTGACCTTTGTTTTGTTACCTTCACGTACCCATCTCCTTAGGCTTTTGAGTAGCACTCATTTATTAACAGTGTGGTTGCTTCAACATATGCGAAGGCTATCCAAATCACAAAAGCTCTTTCATGATGAGGTCGACGTTTTCGTTAACTGGTTTTGTCCCGTCCAGAATTAGATCAGGGTGAGTCGGGCGCTCATAATCCTGTCCAACACCAGTGAAGTTAGGGATTTCTCCAGCAGCTGATTTCTTATACAAACCTTTAGGGTCACGGCTTTGGCAAATCTCAACCGGTGTATCGACAAATACTTCGAGAAATTCACCCACTTGGAAAATTGATTTCGCTCGTTGGCGATCAACTTCGAATGGACTTATAAGTGCTGTGATGATAATCAATCCTGCATCAACCATTAACTTTGCAACTTCAGAGGTTCTGCGGACATTTTCAGCCCGATCCTCTGGAGTAAATCCAAGATCCATATTTATACCTAAGCGTAGATTGTCGCCATCTAGTACATATGCATGGGCACCTTGGGCGAGTAATCGCTTCTCTAGAGCATTCGCAATAGTTGACTTTCCAGAACCAGATAAGCCAGTAAGCCAGACAACACGTGACTTCTGATTCTTTTGTGCTGATCTAACGCTCTTCGTAATCTCGTAATTTTGTAGCACTACATTAGATGCTCTGCGCAATGAGTGCTGAATCATTCCGGCACCAACTGTTTTAAGCGTTAACCGATCCACAAGGATAAAGTTTCCGAACTCTCGTGACTGACTGTACGGTTGCAGCACCATAGGGATATCTGTTGCAATCTCTACTAATCCGATCTCGTTCATCTTTAGAGCATCGGATGAAATATGTTCACCACTATTTACATCGACCTGATGCTTTATTTTTGTGATCATGGCTGGTGATGTAGTTGGACCAGAGATCATCAAATAGGAGCGACTATGGATGAGCGGGTCTTCATTGAGCCACACCACGTGTGCAGCAAAACGATCGGAGGGGATTAAATCTGCCGGATTCCTGGCGACAATATCTCCACGAGTTGCATCAACCTCTGGTTCTAAAACAAAAGTAATTGCATCGGAATCTGATGCTTTTTCAACATCTCCGCTAAAGGTAGCGATTCTTGCGATCTTTGCCCGCTGATTGCTAGGGTAAATAACAATCTCATCCCCGGCGTTAAATGTTCCAGCACGAACGGTTCCTGAGACCCCACGAAAATTCTCAGCTCTAGATATCATCTGGATTCGCATTAAGCCATCGATTTCTAAATCCTTAGGCGCGACCCAGCTCTGAATTGAATCCTGCAAAGTAGGACCGGAGTACCACGGCATGTTCCCGCTTGGGAAAACTACATTGTCACCAGCCAAGGCGCTAATCGGCACAACATGAACATCCTGCAGATGTAGTCGATCCGCTGCCTCGGTTATTACATGCGAGATTTCATCGAAAATCACTTGTGAATAATCCAAAGCATCTAGTTTATTAATGGCGATTATTATCCGATTAACACCCATCAGTGAACAGATCGTTAAATGTCGAAGCGTTTGAGTGCGCACACCCTTAGTTGCATCAATGAGAACTAAAGCAATGTCGGCTCGAGATGCGGCGACTACCATGTTGCGCGTGTACTGCTCATGGCCTGGAGCATCGGCGATGATGAGGCGCTTGCCATTTAGAAGCGACATCGAACGATAAGCGACATCGATAGTAATTCCTTGCTCGCGCTCTGCCTCTAAACCATCTGTCAGCAAACTAAAGTCAATCTCTCCAGCTGGAATAGTGGAACCAGTCCTACGAACTTTTCTCGCCGCGCCGACCGTGTCATGTGGAACGCTATCGGTTTCAACAAGAAGGCGACCAATTAACGTGCTTTTACCGTCGTCAACACTTCCACAAGTTAGAAGACGAATTACAGAGGTACTCATTAGAAATAACCCTCCGTCTTCTTCTTCTCCATAGAATCTTCATTATCGCCATCGATGAGTCGTGTAGCTCTTTCACTGAGTTTTACATGTAAAACTTCTTCCACGACCTCTTCAATCGTTAATGCATTTGATTCGACTGCCGCTGTCAATGGATAACAGCCCAAAGTCCTAAAACGAACTTTTCGCATCACTGGAGTTTCCCCATTTATCAGTGGGAATCGATCATCGTCGACCATAATTAACTGGTCCCCGCGTTGAACCATCGGTCTCTCTTTTGAAAAATACAGAGGATTAACTTCGATATTTTCCTGATAGATATAGCGCCAAATATCAGTCTCAGTCCAATCTGATATAGGAAAAACACGCATTGTTTGCTCTGGCAATAGGCGCGTGTTGTACGTGCGCCAAAGTTCGGGACGTTGCTCGCGTGGATTCCATCTGTGGCCCGGATCCCGAACGCTAAAGATTCGCTCTTTCGCTCTGCTCTTTTCTTCATCTCGGCGTGAGCCACCGATTGCGGCGTCGAAACCATGAAGATCTAGAGCCGCTTTTAAAGCCACGGTCTTCATTATTCTTGTGTACTCAGAGGCACCAGAGGTGAAGGGGTTTATTCCTGCAGCCACACCCTCTTCATTGGTATAAACAATGAGTTGTGAATTAGTTTGAGCAATTATTCGATCGCGGAATGCAATCATCTCTTTGAATTTCCAGGTTGTATCGATATGTAGCAATGGAAATGGAACTGGGGATGGATAAAAAGCTTTCCGAGCTAAATGTAACAAAACTGATGAATCTTTACCGATGGAGTACATCATCACTGGTTTGCGAAAGGATACAGCCGCCTCTCGAAATATTTCAATAGATTCATTTTCTAATTCTCGCAGAATTTGATTTTCTATACGCATTAAGTCACTTCAATCTTTTTAAAATCGAAATCTGAAATCTTCTTTCCAGAGCTCAGCAAATATTTATCCTGCACTGTTCGGGAGGAATCCTGCTTAGCAGTTGTTGGAATTTTTGCTAACTTACTAAAATCTGTAAAACCATCCCAGGCAGCGAAGTGTTGAATCGCATCTATTACCTCTGCATTCTGCAATGATTCATAGTCAACGTCCAAGATTGCACAACCCTGATTCTTGGCGAAGTGAAAATAGTGGCTATAGAACTTCTCATAATCCATAATGAATTTGCTCAACTCAGATTCATCAACATCAATTACAACGCCCTCAGTGGAAGCCGTGTGCCACTTACCAGTTTTATTTGCTTTTTTATGCGATACGAAACGATCAAGATGGTTTCTGCGTAAAAAGATAATATGTGGCTTGTGTTCAGCAATAATCGCCTCTAGAACTGGATCGGATAAGTGTGTAGGAAAAACCTTAATAATATGAATTCCATGTATCTTCTTAAGAGCTCTGATGGTTCTAGATGCGTTTAAAGTCGAAGACTCAAAACGATAAGTGCGCCATTTTTGCCGTTGAGTCTTGAAATTTAAATAGAACCGGAATGAGAAAAAGGGGTAATAGCGATTAAGCCGCTCAATTACTGAGCTCCAATGATTGAAGGCAAAGAACTCGCCGTGGTACTTAAATCCAATATTCTCCTGTGACACCAAGCTCCCCAGCGCGTGTGTTCCAGAGCGTGGGAAAGAGATAACTAACACCAATTTCGATTTTACTGGCTTAACTCTGCCAAGCCTCTCCTTCAGGAAATAAATCCCGGATTTTGGTAGCGCTTTAAAATTCAAAAGAAGCTTTTTCAGGGCTGTAAGGGTCTGATTGTTTTTCTTGGTTGAAGAGACTCCTTGAGGCATGTCGAAATCCTAGCAGGACAGGCTCAATCTTAAGGCGACAGACCCCTTTGGATGCATTATTGGTAATCTAGCCAAATGCAATCAGATGAGAATACTACGTTGGATCGCTCAACAACATTTTCTCAGGAGATTGAAGTGATTTCAGAAATTAGATTATTGCGGCATAATAAAATAGGGAAATATCCAAGTGTCTCCGTCGTACTTTCTACCGTAAGATCTAATGATTTAACATCAATTTTATCGCAAATTAAATTGCAGAGCTTAAAGAGCTTCGAATTATTGATTGGCTTACACGGAGTCCAATTAAACGCACAGCATAAAACATTAATATCCCAATTAAATAAGCGGGGGATAAAAGTAAAAGTTGAGAAATATGCGCGAGAAAGTTCTCTCGGATCGATTTTGACTGACCTAGCTCGAAAAACATCTGGTGAATTCGTGGCTAAAATGGATGACGATGATTATTACGGCCCAGATCATTTACGAGATCTCGTGGATGCAATAATTAATAAAGAAGCTGATGTCGTAGGGCGTGCAATGAACTATGTTTATTTGGAGCCACTTGAATTAACTGTCCGACGTTTTGGCGTTCAAGGTACTCAGGCAGTCGAGCTATGGAGTGATTGGGTTTGCGGTGGAACTATTTTGGTTTCACGTGCTGCCGGCGAATCTGCAGGCTGGTTTGGCAATGGGACAACTGCTGTTGATCGCTATCTACTCAGTCATGTCACTGAAAATGGTGGAAAAATATGGCGAACATTCGGAGCTGGATATATTTATAAGAGGGGCTTTACCTTTCATACATACATCACCAATTATTCGAAGTATCTCAAGAACGCCAACCAACAGGTAGTTGGTCTTTGGCAGGACGCAATCTTTGGAACACAATGATAAAAAAACCAATATTTAGGTTTGAAAGACCAGAAAATCTTCCTCTGGTTAGAACCCCAACTCTTTCAGTGGCGATTATTACGGCCTGCCGGGATGGCCAAGAAAAACTCAATCTCCTCATGGCATCTCTTGCCGCTCAAACCTACCCCAAGGAGTTAGTGAGCGTGCATGTAATCGATGATGGAAGTAAAACTCCGATAGAGATTCCAGCGATCGCCCCCAAAAAGAGCAAGGTTATTCGTTATAAAAATACCCCTAGTAGTTGGGGTAAAACCGCAGCTACTAATGATGTTGCCTCAACTATCAAGGCCGATGTTTTCTGGTTTGTAGATGCCGACATGGTCTTTGAGAAAGAGCACTTGGCGCACCATATGAAATGGCACCACAATGGAGAGGGGTACGCCGTTTTGGGGTGGAAGCGTTTTGTTCAAGAGTGGGACGACTCGCCACAAAAGGTCTTTGAAATGATCAACTTTGGGAAATTTGCAGATATGCACTCCGAAAGTTGGGTTAAAGAGCTTTGGGAAAATCGTATTGAAAAAACGGCAGATTTATTGCATCCAGGATTAGATGGGTATAGATCATTTGTAGGAGCTACCTTTTCGATTAAGAGCGCGCTCTGGAAAAAAATGGGTGGCTACAGACGTGAATTGGTGACGGGTGAAGACACCGAACTAGGGTGGCGCTTATTCATGGAAGGTATTCGAATTATTCCTGAGCGCCGCGCGCTCTCTTGGCACTTGGGCTATAGCACTGTTGAATCGAATAAAGAGTTAATCGACCGGCACAATCAACCCTCGTTAGCTCAATATATTCCAGAGATGAAGAAAGTGCGTGCTCGTACAAATAATTCTTGGGTAATTCCAACTTACGAGGCTGTCATCGATGTACGGAACTCCAATTTACAACAACTCCAGAGTATTTGTTCGAGATTAACCTCATTTCCTGGCACGCAGGCAAACTTTATTTTGCTTGGTAGTTGGAGCCAGTTAAAAAAACGCTATTCGCCTGTAAGTGACAGGTATGGCGATTTACGCGAAATCTCGAATTGGTTGAAAGGGGAAAGTAACTTCACCTTTCAAGAAGAAGGTGACGAGAATCTAATTATTGAAAAAATATTGTCCCGATTTACAAATTCACCAATCCCATTTCACCTCTTTATTGATGGAGATTTCGATGGAGATTTCGATGGGAAATTGTTGTGTGACTACCTACTAGCCCACGAGTACGGATTGGTCGGCCTAGCGACAAAACAGGATCGGCGTGCATTTGCCGTATTTCAACCAGCATTGGCTCGGTCAATATCAATGCCTGGGTCGATATATCAGAATCTCTCAGCTACATGGGGGGTTTTGTGGTTAACCCATGAAAGCTTTGTCGCCATGCACAGCGGAAGTAAGTTTAGACGTGCACGGGCGGTTAACTTTTTAAAGAGAGAGGGCAAGAAGGTCAATTCGCCACGACAACTTCTAATTTTCACAAAAAAACTGTTCGGCGTATTGCTTCATAAAGCTCTTAAGTAAGGCAACTACCCCAGTAACGCTCAAATTAGCCTTCCGAGACCGTATTGGTATTGAAGATCGATACCTGTCAAGTTTGATAGTTCTAGCTTTGAATTTGTGCGCTTGCCCTTCTTGTGTAAGCATCCATCATATTCACTGTTTGACATTTTATTTCCTTTCTAATTAGTTTCGAGCCAATTTGAAGTTTCCACTTATCGTAGAGGCGGTTATTTTTACTATTTTGTTTTCGGTGGACAAAGAATTTTCTCCTGAGTCAAGTGAAATCTCTGATCTTAAGTCTCCGCTAAGAGAGTTACCATCGACATCTATGTTTAGATCTGGTGCCACAGAGACTTTAATATGACCGCTAATACTTTTTAGAGTATAAGTGCAGGCAGAGAAGGTATGAGCTGCAATATTTCCAGAAATCGTTTTCACAGTACAGTTTTCGGTTGGGTTCTGACTTATTCTCACATCACCAGAGATAGAGGCAATATCAAGATTCGTAAGAGAGTGATTGACGTTAACGTCACTTGAAACCGTCTTAACCGAGAGATTTGATGTTGTTGGGAGCGATAACTCAATAGAGAGACGGTGCAATCCGCCATCGGTCAAAACCCAAAACTTACGGCCCCTCTTAGTAATGTTAACTATTAAGCGGTTCCCTGCCTCAACAATTTCTACCAGTTGAGCTAACTCCAATGCTTTATCTGAATCGACAAAAATTTTAATATGGCAATTACCATCCTGCGATTCGACAACTGTTATATCACTTGTAATACCCTTAACAGAGATCTCTGGTCGCTCAATGTTGAAGCTTTCTTCTCGAGCAATTTGAAGTGTTTTATTGAATTTCATTAACTCTTCCCCTTTCCCTTTAATTGTCGTTTTCCGACAGTGACCGAGAAGCTGCCCCGATCGCTGGTTTTTAAAAGCCATGAGTTCAAAGAGATACCCTCTTTGGTAGCTGCGCTTTCGATTCGAGACTTCAAATCCTCTGGAAGTCTTAAGGTGATTCGGGCGTTGCAGTCAGCTAGATGTTCTCGGTGAGTTGAGCTATCTTCGATAAAGATGAGCTCTATCTCATCACCTTGTACCCGAGCCTCTAAGTGGAAACCTGGGAGCTGGTCCTCTATCTCTTCTACAATCTCGGTGAGCGCCTCTAATAGTCGGTGACGTAGAACCGGCACAAGCGTTGGAATTAAGCGTAAAACAGCTGATTCCAGCTCGCTTCCGCCCAATTTGCCTAAGGCCTTGATATCTTCCGATAGTAGATCTATAAACTTTGACATCTTCATGGCGTCATTATGACATCACTTTGACATCCATGTCAAGTCATTAACTAGGGCAATTTTAGCCAAGGGCAGGCCTGGCGGCATGGCAAGCTTTCGGCCCATATTTCTTATTTAGATCGAGCTCAAGCGCTGCCTAAGCCAAAGCATTGGTTTAGGCGCGGAGTACTTGAGCGAAAGCGCGAAAATCTTCAACCAAAAGGTCAACTTCGCGCTGGCCATGGGCTAAGGAGATCAACCACTGCTCATCTAGTCCTGGAGGCGTGATTATTCCGCGGTTAAGCGAGAAGAGCCATGAGAGTTCGGCGATCGCAAAATCCGTGGTCTTGTAGTCACGGTAATTACGAAGCGGCGTCGTTGACCAGGTAATGCAGCCCTTTACGCCAAAACCAACAGTGTGCGCTGGTAACTGGTACTCATCGATTATCTCATTAATGCGATCCAGGGCTTGCTGATTAAATGCCTCAGCAACTGCAAGAGTCTCCTTAGTACAGATTTTATCGACGGCACGAACACCTGCCATTGCAAGAGGATTGCCATTGAAGGTACCGAAGTGAGCCATCTTGCCGTTAGTAACAAAGTCCATGTATTTCTTTTTACCACCGAAAGCGGCCAACGTAAGTCCGCCACCAATAGATTTCGCAAGGGTGATTAAATCTGGAATGACTCCTAAGCGTTGTGCTGCACCTTGATGGCCAGCGGTTAATCCTGTTTTAACTTCATCAAAGATTAGAACAACGTTGTACTCATCGCAGAGCTCACGAACGCGCTCCAGATAACCCACATCTGGCAAGACAATTCCAAGGTTTTCCATTACTGGTTCGATGATAAAGCAGGCGATTTCAGATGCGCTTTTTTCAAAGATGCGCTCTAGTGAATCGGCATCGTTGAAGGAAACTACATGAACATCTCCAGGAACAACACCTGCCGGAACATAAGCAATCGGATTGCTGATATCACCAATCACTTCAATTGGTGGTTTGGCTGAAACTACAAATGGATCGTAGCTACCGTGATAACCACCCTCAACTTTAACAATCCCATCTCTGCCAGTTGCTGCTCGAGCAGTGCGAACGGCATACATTGTGGACTCGGTTCCGCTGTTGGTGAAGCGAACTTGATCGATAGCAAAGCGACGGCAAATACGCTCAGCGGCATCGGTAGATATAGGAGATGGGGTTACGAAGAGCATGCCAGTTTCAAGAGAGTTCTTAACCTCTTCGACAACTGTTGGGTTTAAGTGACCGGCGAGCATGGCACCAAAACCCATAGAAAGGTCCAGGAGCTCGCGACCATCAACATCGGTCATCCACGCCCCTTTGGCGCTAACAATTGAGATCGGATATGGATCCCAGTGTTGAAAACTCGAGGTCACCCCTAAAGGCAGGGACTTAAAGGAGCGCTTACTTTCTTCGGCGCTCTTCCCAGTTTGCTTGCTAAATAATTCCCATTCAGATTTCAAAAGGGCGGCAACTCTTTCAGGTGGAATTTCTACTGAAGTTGCAGGGACAAATCTAAATGTTTCTCTGTGATTGGTTTGTGTAATCATTGTAAAGCTTGTACGGCAAAGGTTTCAGCGTTTGAAACTCGTTTGAGAAGTACTCTCCCGGTTCGTTTTTTAGTCCATTTGAACTAAGGGTTAAGTATCTCATGCCAATTTTTAAATGCAACCCTAGAAACTCCGTGTGTTTACGCGGGATTTTATTTTTTATCGCAAGAAAAGCGCGCGTAAACGTCGGGAAGTTACAAATAAACCAATAATAATCATGACTATAAAGTACAAAATATGGATAAAAATCCCTGAGTTAATATTTCCAAACCAAAACGCTCGAACCAATTCGATTCCATGCCATAAGGGAAGCGCCATAATTAGTTTTTCTAGCCAGTCTGGATAGATAGAAATTGGGTATAAAGATCCAGAAAACAGTGTCATTGGCAAGAGAACAAAGTTGACAAAACCCATTTGTTGATAAGTTTTGAAAAACGATGTGATAGCCATGCCAAAAGATGCAAAACCAAAGGCCACTAAAGATGCCGCTGGGATGGCTAAAACTGCCCAGAGGCTAGGTGTTAAGCCAAGTACTGTAACAACGGTTAAAAACCCAATTGAATAAACCAGCCCACGTAGAAGCGCCCAGGTAATTTCACCTAAGGCAATATCCAGTGGGCCAAGTGGTGTGGATAGCATTGTCTTATATAACTTAGATTCGTTGAGTTTCCAGAATACATTCCAGGTTGAATCATAAATAGCACCATTCATCGCACTAGTTGCGAGCAGGCCAGGAGCGATAAACATCGTATAATCAATATTGGTAGAACTCGTGGAGATATCACCGACGAGATTACTCATTCCATAGCCAAAGGCGAGCAAGAATAAAACAGGCTCGACGAAACCGGTAAAGACTGGAACCCATGTTGAAGATCGGAAAGCTAACCAACCACGTTCAAGAAGAACCTGTGGGCGACCGGCATACATTGCACTCGAAGAACGGCTTTGGGCGATCTCTACGGCGGTACTCACTTGGCTAACCGTCTTTCAAATTGACTGATGGATAGAACTAATCCAGTAACTGCCATTGTAGACAAGAAGATTAAATGGATTGCGATCATGAACGGTGAAATTCCATAATCGAAAGCGGCTTCACGACCTAGTTCAGTAGCGTGCCAGAGAGGTGAGATCCAACCGATAGGTTGCAGATAGATAGGCATTAAGGAGAGAGGAAAGAAGGTTCCAGAGAATAAGAACATCGGCATAATGACTAGGCGCCCTATTACACTGAAAAAGTAATCCTCTTTTTCTATTCTTGCGGCGAAATACATCATTGCTGCGCCAAATGCACCTCCGGCCATAATGGCGATTGGGATTATCAAAACACTAATTCCGAAATCAACTACATTGAAGGCCAGTAACAAGATGTAATAAACCACAACGCCGAAGACTGCCCTACTCAACGCGGCGAGATAGACGCCAATTGCTATTTGTTTGCCCGTGATAGGGGTGGCGTTTTGGGCGTAGAAGAGTTTGCGCCATTTAAAGCCTTCAATGACAGGGAAAACACACTCATCCATAACACCTGTAATAGCAGAGTTTGCAAGCAGCGCTGGGGCGATAAAGGCGATGTACTTAATGCCACCAGTACCACTTGTTCCAGAGTGGTTTTCAACTAAGACACCGATTCCGATACCTACAGCTATTAAATAAAAAAGTGGATTTCCGATATCGACTGCCGCGATGATTGTTTTCCATTTAAGAATCGAGCGAATCCGAGCGGCAGCGATGTATAGAGCTCCAAAGCGAGCGATTCGTGGAACATCAATACCAACGTTCATTCAATCAAAGTTCTTCCAGTGAGACGCAGAAAGACATCTTCTAGAGAGCTTCGACGTACAAGGGATGTTGTTGGATGTAGTTCTAGCGCAGTGATTTGTTCGAGCAGTTTTTCACCATTATCGGCATACATTAAAATGCGATCTGGCAAGGTCTCCATGCGCTCGCACATCTTCGCTAATACCGGTGCAACCTCAGCATTTCGATTACTACCAAAGCGCACCTCTAACACTTCTTTGCTGGAATACTCTTTAATTAACCCGGCAGGTGAGCCTTGCGCCATGATTGAACCCTTGTCCATCACAACAATGCGGTCGCATAGCTGTTCAGCCTCATCCATAAAGTGAGTTGTTAAAACGAGTGTTACACCCTGTTCTTTCAAGCGGAATAAACGATCCCACAGAATATGACGAGCCTGCGGATCTAACCCCGTTGTAGGTTCATCGAGCAACAAGATGTCAGGCTCACTTACTAGACCACGAGCAATCGTTAAGCGTCGCTTCATCCCACCACTTAAGGTTTCAACTTTTACATTGCGCTTTTCTTCAAGTTGAGCAAAAACCAAAAGCTCTTCAATCTTATTATTAATAAATTTCTTGGAGAGCCCGAAATATCGGCCGTAAATAAATAAGTTTTCACTCACTGTGAGTTCGCCATCGAGGTTATCTTGTTGTGGCACAACTCCTAGGTGAGCGCGGACGAGCGGCCCGAACTTTTCAGGGTCCTTATTTAATATTTCAACCGTTCCTGAAGTACGGGTAGATGTGGCCGCCAAGATACGCATGATGGTGGACTTTCCGGCACCATTAGGCCCCAATAAACCGAAGGACTCACCTTTAGCCACCTCAAAGTTGACGCCATCGACCGCAGTGAGATCACCGAATTTTTTGGTGAGCCCACGTACGGAAATGAGGGATTCAGACATTTCTTAATTCTACCTGAGTATAGTTTGGCTACGTGCGCTATATAAATAACCCAATTCACGACCTCACGTATGACGACGTCTTCATGGTGCCGAGCGCTTCAGAACTCTCTAGTCGGATGGATGTTGACTTAACATCTAACGATGGATCAGGCACAACCATTCCAATAGTTGTTGCCAATATGACGGCAATTTCAGGCCGGCGAATGGCTGAAACAATTGCGCGCCGTGGGGGCATTGCCGTGATACCCCAAGATATTCCTCACGCTGTGGTCGATAGCGTAATAAAATGGGTTAAAACTCGGCATACATTTTTTGATACTGCAATTACTTTAAACCCTCAGCAAACTGTTGCCGATGCAGTGAGCTTGTTACATAAGCGTGCACATGGTGCGATAGTGATTGTTGATGACGGCAAACCGGTGGGAATAGTAACCGAAGAGGATTGTAAAAGTGTGGATCGCTTTACTCAGCTCCATAAAGTTATGAGTAAAGAGCTAATCACAATGGCAGATACATTAGATGCAAGAGCGGCATTCGAGTTCTTAAACTTCCATCGTCACAAACTCGCTCCCGTAGTTTCTGCCAATGGCGATTTAGTTGGCATAATGACACGAATTGGTGCCTTGCGTGGGACTTTGTATTCACCCGCACTTGATAGCAATAAAAGGCTGCGTATTGCAGCAGCCATTGGAATCAATGGCGATATCGCCGCCAAAGCTGCTTCACTCATCGATTCCGGCGCAGATCTCTTAGTCGTTGACACGGCGCATGGACATCAAAAGAAGATGATCGAGGCGCTAAATGCGATTAAATCTCTAGGTGCATCAATTCCCATCGTTGCAGGAAATGTTGTCACAGCCGATGGCACACGCGATTTGATAGAAGCCGGGGCAACGATTGTAAAAGTGGGGGTCGGTCCTGGTGCGATGTGTACAACCCGCATGCAAACTGGCGTTGGGCGTCCACAGTTTTCGGCGGTTCTTGAGTGCGCAGTGGAGGCGAAAAAGTTAGGCGCCCATGTCTGGGCCGATGGAGGAGTTCGTCATCCTAGGGATGTGGCACTTGCCCTAGCTGCCGGTGCATCGCAGGTAATGATTGGATCCTGGTTTGCTGGCACATACGAATCTCCAGGAGATTTGCAGAGTGATGTAAACGGCAGGTTGTTTAAAGAGTCATTTGGAATGGCATCGGCTAGAGCCGTCGCAGCAAGAACAACTGGAGAGGATGCATTCGATCGCGCTCGCAAATCACTTTTCGAAGAGGGGATCTCAACCTCGCGCATGTATTTAAACCCGGAGCGCCCAGGAGTTGAGGATCTACTCGATGAGATTATTGCAGGCCTGCGTTCATCATGTACATATGCAGGTGCCCGTACGCTTGAAGAGTTTGCACAACGCGCAGTGGTCGGTATTCAATCCTCGGCAGGTTTTGCGGAGGGTCGCCCGCTGCATGCTTCCTGGAGCAATTGAATTTACCCAATTTCTGGGTCCTAGTTTCTAAGTTCGTTTGGCTAGGCTAAGACTCATGGCAAAGCCGACAATAATTCTTGCAACTAGTAATGGTGTTGGGATGGGGCACCTTGCACGTGCAACTGCGATCGCCTTAGCGTTGAAAGAAGTGGCAAATCCAATCATTGTCTCAATGGCAGGGGGTATTGCCGAAGTTCCTGCCTTTATGGATATTCGTTGTGAATATATTCCAGGCAGAGATCGATTATGGATGTCTCGAGAAAATTGGGATCAATATTTATGTGATCGTCTACTTGCCCTAATGGAAGAAACTGGAGCAAGTGTTTTAACATTTGATGGTGTTGTGCCTTATCCAGGTGTTCTCGCGACAAAAATTAAGAATAGAAAGCTTTGCCTTGTTTGGATCCGGCGTGGTTTCTGGCAGAGGAATCTTTTGAGATTTGTTTTACCGGTCTATTCGAAAGCTATGGATATTGTGATTGAACCAGGCGATATTGCTAAGGCCTTTGATTTCGGGCCAACCTCAAAACGTAAAGAGGCGCTCTTGACCTCACCGGTATCTTTATTTGATAAAGATAGCGCAATGTCACGCGATGATGCGCGCCGTGCTCTAGGTTTAGATTTAAACCGGCCAACTGTTCTTGTGCAGTTAGGTACAGGAGATAGCGATGTTAATAGCAAGATGAGCGCGGCACTTGAAGGTCTAATTGGCTGGGAGAATTTACAGGTTATTGTTACAAAAGCGCCGATTGATTCCGCCGGTAATTCACTTGTCCCAAAAGGGATAGATTTAAAAATTAGCCGATACTTTCCACTCGCAAAAGTTCTAAACGCATTTGATGCAAGTATCTGTGCAACTGGGTACAACGGTGTTCACGAACTATTGCCTGCAGGTATTCCAACTGTTTTTGTTTCGAATATTCGTGGGACCGATGATCAGGAAGCAAGAGCGAGATGGTGTCAAGAATTTGGATATGCCCTACGCGCAGACCACGAAAATTTAGCCAATATCACCGCAACTGTTAGAAAATTGCAAGACTCACGAGTGCGTGAGCAGTTATCGAATAAGTGCCTCGAACTTCCAGCCACGAACGGCGCGGATGAAATTGCTAAATTATTGTTTGATCTATCGGGGGACAAAAAACCAATCAGCTCTGGAATTTTTATTCATTTGTTCCGTAAAATAATCTATGTAAGTCTTCGCCGGATGACCCTTATATATCGATTGCTTAAACCCCACGCGGTTTTACAATCAACTGTGCAAGAACCGGTTTTTTACCTGGATACAACTAAACCTGATGAAATTCGAGAGTTAATTAAGTCAGACAAGCGTTTCGAGCATTTAATCGCAGGATCATCTCCGCAGTACCGGGCGAGGAGAGAAGTAATTGCCAATCAGGCCTATGGTTATCAAAGGGGGATAAAAATGGGATTTAGAGCGTGGATCAAAAAAACACCCGCCGGACGTATCGCGTGGAAGATATTTATTGGAGTACTCGGTGGAGGTGTGACCGTTCTCGGTGGAATCGCGCTTATCGGTCCTGGCCCAGGAGTTTTAGTTCTCCTTGCCGGGTTAGGAATCTTAGCGACAGAGTTTGCATGGGCAGGTGATGCAATGTTAAAAACAAAGAATATTGCTAGTAAGACCGCAGAAAAAACTGGACTACCAAAATGGGCAGGATACTTTATTGTCTCTGCCGCCGCTGTTATTTCAATAGTTTTTATTCTCTTCTATTACTCTCGCTAAATTTAAATGTTGAACTAATTAGAAACGCGAACGTATCTCCCAAAGATCCTTAAATGAAGGATTAAAGAGCGTACTTGAAAGATATTCGACCCCACTAGAGCCACCAGTACCTAATTTGTGGCCAATGGTTCTCTCTACCATTTTCACGTGGCGATACCGCCACTCTTGAATTCCCTCATCAATATCTAATAATCGTTCACAAACCATGGCGCTTTCTGGATCGTTGCGGTGGATATCGAGTAAAACATCTTGTACACGAAGGTTTGCTTCATACGCGCTTGTTCGATCGCGAGTGAGAACATCAGATGGGATTGGATGCCCGCGTTTTGCTAAATATGCCAGTGCCGAATCCCACACCGAGTTTTCTGAGGTAATGAGGGCAATTTCAGCTTGAACTGATGGTGGCAAATGACCGGTCATATTAGTGTCACGACGCCCTAGTAGCGCTTCAACTTTTCTAAATTGGGCAGACTGAAAACCACTAGATGATGATAGGTAGGAGCGAAAGGCATTGAACTGCAGCGGTGTCATAGTTTCCAAAATATCGATTTGGGTAACACAAACTTTCATGATGGTGCGGATTCGACCTAGTATGGCAAGAGAATAATGCGTATCGCCGGCTTCCATTGCTCGTTGGGCCTGTGCAAACTCATGAATCAACTGCTTAAACCAGAGTTCATACGTTTGGTGAATAATAATGAAGAGCATTTCATCATGCTCAGGTCCAACCGATAGTGGACGTTGCAGAGTTAAGAGCTCATCAACGGCTAAATACGAGGTGTAAGTAATAGCCGATTCGAAGTTATTTTCGTTCATGTGACTCGTGAACCACCTTCTTTTACCTCTTTGTAGCGGCCCGACGCCACTAAATCACGCATGCGTTCGAATCCATCCCAAATCTCAACGTAAGAAGTTGGAAGCGGGGAGATTGCAAGGCGTATTGAATTAGGAGTTCGGTAATCAGGAATTACATTTGAGATTTGGCGAAGTGCAATACAAATTTGTGCGGCATCTGGGTGTATTAGCGAAATGTGTCCACCGCGTTCATGAGATAACCGGGATGTATTTAACTCTAAACCAAGGGGCGCAAGCCAAGCATCGTAGAGTTCAATCATCATCTGGGTGCCGATAGCCGCCTTTTTTGCAATCGCCTCAATGCCCGCCTCTTGTATCATTGAAAAAGCAGTTTGCACACACCGAATTCCCATCAGTGAGGGGCTGGCAATTTGGAAGCCACGGATTCCTCGGGCCTTTTCAAATTGTGGACCCATTTCAAATTGAGCACCTTGGGCGAACCAACCTTGAATTGGCACCTGTAGTTGGTCTTGGATCTTTGTGCTTACATATAACCAAGCCGGTGATCCTGGTCCAGAGTTACCGTATTTATATGTACATCCCACACAAAGATCGACACCGTTGGCATCTAAATTCAATTCAATCGCACCTACTGCGTGGCTCGCATCCCAAACAACTAAACCACCAATGGCTCTGACCTGATCTGTAATTGATTTAATATCGGTTCGAGCTCCGGAGCGATATTGAATAACCTCGAGAGTTACCAGAGCAACATCATCATTAAGGTATGGCGCTAAAACATCGGTAGTGATTCGTTCATGCGCGGCAATTGCGGGGTCTTCATTGTTAATAATGACAAGATTTAAACCAAGTTGCCTTGCTATTCCATCGAGAATATATCTATCTGTTGGAAAATTTGCCGCATCAGTGATTACCGTCTTTCGTCCAGGGCGAGCATTGATTGCAGCCAAACAAAGTTGATAGAAATTAATTGAGGTCGTATCGCAAACTAGCACCTGCCCAGCTCCAGCACCCAAAGCCGCCGCACCTAATAAATCACCGGTGGGTTGTGCTTCATCGACCCAATGCCCCCAGCCCGTAACCACTTCTGGACCCCATTCGTCAACCATGAAGCTATTGAGTGCATTCACCGTTGCTTTAGGTAAGCGACCCAGAGAGTTTCCATCCAAATAACAGATTTCGGGATCACTGACTACAAACTGCGATTTAAAATGAGCCAAAGGGTCATTTCTGTCGAGTTCCAGCGCAAATTCGCGGTCAGTGACATTCATGGATGAAAGGTACGCTCTCCCATCATGGCGCGCAATGTTGTAAATATCGAAGAGGTTTCAAAGGCCTTTGATATTAAAGAGCTACTTATCTCAGTATCTCTTGGTGTTTCCGAAGGCGATCGCATTGGAATCGTCGGAAGAAATGGATCTGGTAAAAGTACATTAATGAAAGTTATCGCTGGCATAGAGGCCCCTGATGCTGGGCGCGTGACAAAATCAAACTCAGCACGTATCGGCATTCTCTCCCAGGTTGATTTAGAAAACCCCGAAAGCACGGTTGGTGAAGTGGTTTTGGGGGATACTGCAAAACATGAGTGGGCGAGCGAGCCAAATATCCGAGAGGTTTTTACTGGGTTATTTGGGAGCTTTGATGACCACATCTTTGATCGAAAATTTGGTCAGCTTTCAGGTGGAGAGCGAAGGCGCGTTGGTTTGGCAAAGCTCCTGATTAATGAACTAGATCTGATTCTGCTCGATGAACCGACAAATCATTTAGATGTCGAAGGCGTTGCTTGGCTGGCAAACTATTTAAATAATCAAAAAGCTTTAGCGATTACGGTTGTTACTCACGATAGATGGTTTTTAGATGCCGTAACAAATCAGACTTGGGAAGTCGTTGGGGGAAAAGTTGAAGAGTATGACGGTGGTTACAGCGCATTTGTTTTAGCTAAAGCCGAACGTGCTCGTCAAAGTTCAGTCATGGATACACGACGTAATGGATTGATTCGTAAAGAGTTAGCTTGGTTGCGACGAGGGGCACCGGCACGAACAACAAAACCAAAATTTCGAGTAGATGCTGCTAACGTCTTAATCGCAGGGGAGCCCGAACCACGCAATCAAGGAGAACTCCTTAAGTTCGCACTCAATCGGCTTGGGAAAACGGTTTATGAAGCGCATCATCTAAATATTAAGCTCGGTGATAATGAATTAATTAAAGATCTCTACTGGAATATTGGTCCGGGCGACCGCATTGGCATAGTTGGAGTTAATGGTGCCGGGAAAACAACTTTAATGCGCACGTTAGTTGGAGAAATTCAACCAACCTCCGGGAAGCTGGTCACTGGAGTGACGGTTAAGCCAGCCTTTTTAACCCAACATTTAGATGAGCTAGATCCAACATGGCGTGTATTAGAAGCGGTGGAAAAAATTGCAAATCGTGTGGAGCTCGGTGGTGGGCGTGAACTATCGGCCTCGCAACTGTGTGAACGTCTCGGCTTTGATCGTGAGTCACAATGGACACCAGTCGGCGACTTATCCGGTGGGGAAAAACGGCGATTGCAGCTGACCCGACTATTAATGGATAGCCCAAATGTGCTCTTACTCGATGAACCTACAAATGACTTTGACATTGAAACACTTACTGAACTCGAAGATCTACTTGATAGTTATGGCGGAACATTGATTGTGATCTCACACGATAGATATTTTTTAGAGCGAGTATGCGATCGCTTTGTCGGCCTACTTGGAGATAGCTCTGTCCGTGATTTGCCGAGAGGGGTGGATGAGTACTTAGAGTTGCGAGAAGCGAATATGAATCTCTCATCAATGGTGCAGAGAGTAAAAAAGAGTTCAAACGCTGCCGAGGAGCGTCGATTAAAAAAGGATAAATCCCGTCTTGAGCGGCAGCTAGAAAAAGTAAATTCGCGAATTTCAGAGTTAAAAATCGAGCTCGAAGAGGCCTCGTTTAATTCTCAGGAACTTCTTGAAATAACGAATAATTTAGAAATCTCGCACAATCTCAGGAACAATTTAGAGGAAGAGTGGCTCCAGATCATGCTAACTCTGGAAGAGTGAGTTAATATTTCCGCATGAATCGAATATCGCACAGTGTTGAGGTAGTACTCTTTCGCTCACGTTTTCTCCTAGCACCCCTTTACCTTGGACTTGTTGGCGCGCTACTCCTTCTCTGCTTTAGGTTTTTGATTGAGTTTTATCACTTAGCACTTAATATAGGAGAGGCTACACCTCAGAGTTTCACCCTGGATCTACTTGCACTATTAGATCTAACACTTCTAGCAAATTTGATTCTGATGGTTATTTTTGCTGGTTATGAAAACTTCGTATCTCGAATCGACATAGCAACGGAGTCGAGGGACCGGCCGCATTGGATGGGAACAATTGATTTTAGTGGCCTTAAGATTAAATTGATTGGTTCCTTAGTGGCCATATCCGTAATTGAGCTATTAAAGGATTTCATCGAATTATCAGGACAGGACCACGTTGGCGCTGGTACAAAGTGGCGAATTGTCATTCATCTAACTTTTGTTGCCTCAGGGGTCTTATTTGCTCTCATGGACTGGATTGCAGATAAAAGAGAGTTTCACGGCACCCATACTTAATGAGGCTAGATCTCCTTGCTGCACTCTCTGGTGTAATGATTGCTTTGCAAGCGCGCGCCAACGGAGAACTCTCCCAAAGATTGAATAATAGTTTAGAGGCAGCTTTTGTCTCTTTTGGATCTGGTTTAGTAATAATCTCAATTATTGCGCTATTTAATCCAGCAATAAAAACAGGAATCAATAACCTCCGGAACGCTGTGAACCGTGGTGAAATCGCACGGTGGAAATTACTTGCAGGAGCATTAGGTGGAAGTTTTGTTGCAGTTCAAACTCAAATAGTTCCACTTATCGGTGTAGCAATCTACGCCGTTTCATCTATTGCAGGACAGACAGCTACCTCGTTAGTCGTTGATCGAATAGGATTTACTGGAGGTGGTAAAAAGGCCATTACCCCCCGGCGAATTATGGCAGCAGCCCTGACGATGATTGCAGTCTTAGTCTCAGTACTTGACCGAATTGATGCAGCGAATCTCTCTATCATTGCAGTAGTGGCTGGCGGTATTGCTGGCGCACTTATCGGAGTCCAACGTGCTCTCAATGGCCAAATCAATGAGCACTCACATCAAAGTTTCACCACCTCGTTATTGAACTTCATCACCGGTACATCACTTTTATTAATAATAATATTAATTGGTATGGCAACTAATCGTACTAATTTTGTGCCGCTTCCTACTGGTCCATGGTGGATGTATATGGGTGGCGTTATTGGTGTTATCTATATTGCATTTACATCTACCATAGTTCAACACCTGGGGGTTTTAACTTTTACTCTCTTTAGTGTCGGGGGACAATTGGTCGGTTCACTCATGATTGATTTAATCTCCCCAACTCAAGGGGTCCAGGTAAGTGCTTATTTGATTACTGGAATTGCAATGACGTATGCCGGAGTCATCGTCGGTGGCGTAAGTAGTTCACGAGTGCGGAAACCAGCGAGGCACAAATAAAAAAAGCTGCAATCGCATACGACCAGGTTTTCACCCACGGCAAAGTAGCGGCGTAGTACCCAGCCAATGTAATTCCAACTCCCCAAAAGAGCGCACCTAAAGCATTTGCTGATAAAAATTTGTAGTAGTTCATCTTGGATGCACCTGCAATAGGGGGTACAAATGTACGAATCCATGGGAAGAATCGCGCTGCCACAACTGCCCACCAGCCAGTTTGATCATAGAAACGTTCAGAACGAGCAATCATCGATTTCATGCGAGGCGAGTCGTGTTTATCTAAATATGGTCGGCCAACCAGGCGACCCAAAACAAAGCCAACCTGGTCACCAAAAAACGCTGCAATAAAGATAACGGTGACAAGAACAACTATGTTTACATCACTATGTGCGGCTGCTACTAAACCGGCGCTAAACAGGATTGAATCACCCGGAAGGAAAAAGCCGAATAAAATTCCGGTTTCAATAAAAACTATCGCACCCACCACTAAGTAGATCACGTATGGAGCTAGCGAAGATAGTTGAGAGTCAAAAGATGCAGCAAGTTCGATCATACTGACCTCTTCACCGCCGCAGCGACAGCTTTAGTTACATTGGGATCAAAAACGCTAGGAACAATAAATGATGCGTTTAGTTGTTCAGGAGATACACAATCTGCAATGGCTTCAGCGGCTGCAACTAATAATTTATCGGTAATCTTATGCGCATTTGCATCCAATAAACCACGAAAAATGCCGGGGAATGCCAACACGTTATTGATTTGATTTGGCTGATCACTTCGACCAGTTGCAACTACAGTCGCATATTTACGTGCAATCACTGGATCAATTTCTGGGTCTGGATTGGCTAGGGCGAAAATAATTGAATTTGGTGCCATTGATGCAACATCAGCCTCCATTAAAACATTTGGTGCACTAACTCCAATAAATACATCCGCATCCTTCATTGCACCCGAAATATCACCAGCATAATTATCAGGGTTGGAGTTATCGATGAACCAATTACGCATCTCATCATCAGAGCGGAGTAAAGATTTTGAAATTACTCCATCCTTGTCAAAGCCAACAATTTGAGAGGCTCCTCGTAAAACCAATAAACGCGCAATTGCAGTTCCTGCGGCGCCAGCACCGCTCATTACAATTTTGACATCCTTAAGTTCTTTATTAACGAGCCTCAAGGCATTTCGCAATGCGGCCGAAACGACAATTGCCGTACCGTGCTGATCATCATGAAAAACTGGGATATCTAGAAGCTCTCGCAATCGACGTTCGATTTCAAAACAACGCGGGGCAGAAATGTCTTCTAAATTAATTCCACCGTAGACCGGAGCAATTAACTGAACCGTACGAACAATTTCATCTACATCTTGAGTATCAAGACAGACTGGCCAGGCATCAACATCGGCAAAACGTTTGAACAGCGCAGCCTTACCCTCCATTACGGGAAGCGCGGCCGCTGGACCTATGTTTCCTAGGCCTAAAACCGCAGAGCCATCGGTTACGACGGCAACGGTATTGCGCTTAATAGTTAAACGTCTAGCATCGGCCGGGTCATCAACAATTGCTTGGCAAATTCGTGCGACACCAGGGGTGTAAGCACGCGACAAATCATCGCGTGTTTTGAGTGGAACTTTAGATGCAATCTCAATCTTTCCACCTAAGTGTAATAAGAATGTCCGGTCACTGACTTTGCGAACAGTCAAACCTGAGTTTTTAGAAAGAGCGAGTGTGATCTCTTCGGCATGTGCCAAGTCTGTGGTATCGCAGGTAATATCCAGAACAACTTTTTCTAAGTGTGACTCAACGACATCAAGCGCAGTAATTGTTGCACCCGCACCTGAAATGATCGTTGTCGCTAGCGCGACCGGTTGTGATGAAGGTGGACCTTCAACACGGATTGTGATTCCGTAGCCAGGAGATGTCGATGCCACCTACACAACACCATATAAGCGATCGCCAGCATCGCCAAGCCCAGGAACGATATACCCGAGTTCATTTAACTTTTCATCGAGAGCGCCAGTGACGATTGTGATTGGAATTGCACTTGCAGCAAACTCCTTTTCAACAGCGGCAATTCCTTCAGGTGCTGAGAGAATGCAAATTGCAGTAATGTCATTTGCACCTAAATCAATTAAGTAATGAAATGCGGCAATCAAAGTCCCGCCAGTTGCAAGCATGGGGTCTAACACAAAAACCTGGCGCCCAGATAAATCATCTGGCAATCGGTTGGCATACGTACTGGCTTGAAGCGTCTCTTCATCGCGAACCATTCCAAGAAAGCCAACTTCAGCCGTTGGAATTAATTTGCTCATACCTTCAAGCATTCCAAGGCCTGCGCGTAAGATAGGAACTACAACGGGTCGTGGTTCGGCCAATTTCAACCCGTTTGTTTTAGTAACTGGTGTTGTTATCGCTACGACGTGCGTACGAACATCTCGAGTGGCTTCGTAGGCAAGAAGAGTTACAAGCTCTTCTACTAGGCGGCGAAAGGTTGGCGAATCGGTACGTTCATCGCGTAAAACCGTTAATTTATGGGCTATGAGTGGGTGATCTGCAACATGTACCTTCATACCCCTTACCTTACAGGGGTTTCATTCCTTTCCAATGAGTGGAACGATAAGCGCATGCCTGAATTCGACGATGACCTCGAAGATGACATCGAAGAGTTCGATGTCCTAGACGATGTCGACGTGCCACAGGCCAAAGTAAGCAGCCTTCCTAATGAATTGGACATTGCAGTAGCGGCTTGGCATGAAGATGGCCGTTGGACCTTAGATATTTTGCCAAACCCTACGGATATCACACAGATAATAACTAGCCTTAAATCACAGCAGACAAATGGTGGAGCTATTGCGTTGATTTCAATAGATGAAGAGTTTTTCATTATTATCCGAGTTCTCGGATCGCACATCTCTTTATTCTTAAGTGATTCATCATGTGCTTTTGATTACCCGGTTGCCGAAGAGCTATTAGAGATTGCCGATATACCAATGCCCGAAGATGACGATGATGCAAATCCAATTGGTCATATTGAAATTTTGTCAGATCTCGGAATGAGTGGCATGGAAATCTCTGCACTGTGCGATGACCCGGAACTATTTCCAGACGAGCAACTTGAAGCAATAGCAAATCGGTTAGGTTTCGGAGATCAGTTTACCGAACTTTTGCAACTGTGAACGATGAGGAGTTAATGCGTGTAGCAATTGAAGCAGCGCGCAGATCCAATGCAAGTGGAGATGTTCCGGTTGGAGCATTGGTCATTAATCAAAACGGCGAAATTATTTCAATCGGCCATAATGAACGTGAGCTTCATGAGGACCCCACAGCCCATGCTGAAATTGTTGCTCTTAGGCGGGCAAGTGAAAAAACTAAGACATGGCGCTTAGACAATCACACTCTCGTAGTAACGCTTGAACCTTGTGCAATGTGTGCAGGAGCAATTGCTCAGGCACGAATTTCGACGCTCATATTTGGAGCTTGGGATGAAAAAGCAGGTGCAGTTGGCTCAATGTGGGATCTCTTAAGAGATCCTCGTTCTCTATCTAAAGTTGAAGTTCGATCAGGCGTTTTAAAGGATGAGTGCGCTTTACTTCTTAAAGATTTTATACAAGGAGTTCGTACGAGGGATTAAGAATTACCATCGATCCCTCTTCCTCCCCGACCATCCCTTCGGCGCGTAATTGGGATCCAACTTCAAGGCCAGCAATATCTCGTCGACCCAAGAAATGGAGCGAGACCCCACCTGTTTCATCCCAGATCTCTACTTGCAGAGTTGGAGCCGCGCCACGCGGTGCGGATTTAATTGATGTTACTCGGCCTTGAACTTTGGCACGCTTTCGCCATTGAATTTCACTGATTAATGTTACATTTTTAGTGTGATGGCTTACCGGTTCTATATTCAGCGGTACATTTTTCTCAACGGTAGTTTTTAAAACAGTTGCCGGCTCTGCCTTCACTTCATGAGAATGATGAATTTCCATGTTTGATGTCGATGTAATTCGATCGACATCAAAAGGAACAATCGTTGCAACAACCCGAGGCAGTTGCGAAATTGGTGCAGCAATTTGTTCGGCGGTTTGATCATGTAATAAGCGACCTAGAAAGCCAGAGTAAGCACGACGTGGAAGAAGCAACGTCAGTTCAACATCGCTGCGCTCGGTAGTCCGAATCGCATAATCTAGAGCAGAGTTTGCCAAACGCCGATCCGGGCAATCGATTAATTCGAGGGTCACATCACTGACAGCATCAGACGCAGCCCAAGCTTCTTGGATCTCTTCAGCACGACGATCATCGATTACAAAGTGGACAGCTGCCAAGTGGCGAGGATTCAGGCTTCGGGCATATCGAATCGCACCAACTGTGGCGATATCAAGGCTATCGACAAAGACGGTGACATCATGCCGAGTAATTGAGGTTGCTCGTTTTTGGTGCTCTTTAACAGAGAGCGCTTCCTGTTCACGCGTGTACTGTCTGCGTAGACGCAGAAATGATGCAACCAGAATAGGTGCAGTTATAAGAACTAACCATGCACCTTCTGTGAATTTAACAACGGAAAAAATAATAACGATAAGGAATGAGACTGATCCAGCTAGTGCATTAATAAAAACTTTTGAACGCCAAGCGCCGGTCTTGTTTCGCAGGGCGTGACGAGTCATTCCAAAACCAGCCAAAGTAAATCCAGTAAATACACCTAGAGCATAAAACGCTACAAGGTGTTCAACGGAGCCCGCCGTAAAGAGGACTAAAAAGATTCCACCACCAGATAAGAGAAGAATTCCATTTGAAAACGCCAAACGGTGTCCTCGCTTAGTTAACTGGCGAGGTAAGTAACCATCTGTCGCAACAAAGTTACATAGAAGCGGGAAGGCGCTATACGTAGTATTTGCGCCTGCAAACAAAATTAACATGGTTGCCAGCTGAACCATCACGAACATAAAAGAGCCAAAGGCACCGTCTCCAACAATTGTCTTTGCAATCTGAGAAATTACAGTGGGAGTGCCAGATTCGTAAGGCATTGCGTGAATCTTGTGAGCAAACCACGAAACACCTAGAACAAGTGTTCCAAGCAGTCCACTCATCATAAATAAAGTACGACGAGCATTTACTGCTTCTGGTTTTTCAAATAAAGCGACCCCGTCGGAGATGGCTTCGAGACCAGTAAGAGATGAGCCACCATTTGCAAACGCGCGCAGCAAAATGAAAATCGCAGCAAAAGTTAGTAATCCTTGCTCTTGTCCGACTTCAACTGCACCGGGGAGGTTAGTTGCCAGTTGATTGAGAGTTCCATTGAATTGACGGTAGAGTCCCATAGAAAAGACGATAAACATGCATCCAATGAAGAAGTAAGTAGGAAGCGCGAAGGCTTTACCTGCTTCTTTAACTCCACGAAGATTGCCATATGTTAAAAGTACAATTACTAATAAAATCATAGGAATTTTCCATGAGTGTAGCCCTGGAAAAGTAGAAATAATTGCTGCTACGCCAGCTGCAGATTGAATTGCAACGGTCACAATGTAGTCAAGCATTAATGCAACAGCTGCGATTTGTGCCACAACTGGACCGAAGTTATCTCGCGAAACAATGTATGCCCCGCCGGTCTTTGTGTATACATTAATAACGTTGCGATAAGAAAGCGTAATAATGGTCAAGATGACTAGTACGACGGCCGTCATCGGCATCAAAATTGCAAATGCAGCTAAACCAAATGCTGGCAGAAGAGCAATCAGGATCTGCTCAGAGCCATAAGCTGAAGATGAAATACAGTCAGAGGCTAGAATTCCGAGCGCGAAACGCTTCTTTAATCGTTGATGTCCGAGTGAGTGTCTATTGAGTGCATTGCCCAAGAGCTTGCGCTTAATTTTGTAAGCAAAAGTATCTTTCAGGTGTGCATGATCTTGCAGCACAGCAGGTGTGGGCGCATCATCAGTCCACGCTTTTGGCACTTTTACTCCTTAATTAGTTGCGAATAACGCAACACAATTGCAATGACTCTATCGTAGAGCGCGCAGACTTCAACTTCTTGCAGGCTGAGCGTATGCTCGCCCCATGCATACACAGTTATATATCGATGGCCAATGGGTAGATGGAATCAGCAAAGTCGCCGTCCATGACCCCAGTGATGGATCAGTTATTGCCGAGGTTTCACTCGCTGGCGATGTCCAGTGTGAAGAGGCAGTGGCTGCTGCCGATGCAGCGGCGGTTTCGTGGGCCAATACAGCGCCTCGATATCGTTCAGAAATACTTCGTAGAGCATTCGAAATTATGAGCGGTGAAATTGAGGCGATTGCAACGCTAATTTCTCGCGAAAACGGAAAGGCCATGCCCGATGCCCGTGGAGAAGCTGCATACGCAGCTGAATTTTTCCGTTGGTTTGCAGAAGAGGCAGTCCGGACTCCAGGTGATTTCCGCAAATCTCCATCAGGGGATAAGCGAATACTGGTCACACATCAACCAATCGGTCTTTCCATCCTCATAACGCCATGGAACTTCCCAGCAGGAATGGCCACTCGCAAAATTGGCCCGGCGGTGGCAGCAGGTTGCACGATGATCTTGAAGCCAGCAACTGAAACTCCATTAACCGCGATGTACATCGTTGATGTTATGGAGCGAGCCGGCCTTCCAAAAGGTGTTTTGAATTTAGTTCTACCAGAAAAGACAGGTCAAGCGATATCCAAGATGCTTCACGATCCACGAGTTAAGAATCTTTCATTTACTGGTTCAACTGAAGTTGGCAGAGTACTTTTGAAAGAGGCAGCAGATAAAGTTATTCGCTGTTCAATGGAGCTCGGCGGTAATGCTCAAGTGATTGTTCATGATGATGCCGATTTAACGGTAACTATTCCGCAGTTACTTCTAGCTAAAATGCGTAATGGAGGCGCGGCATGTACGTCAGCAAATCGAATTTATGTCCAACGCCCCATTGCAGATAGATTTATTGCTGAGTTAACTAAATCTATGTCTGCCTTTGTTATGGGTCGCGGAACTGATGCAATAACTACACTTGGTGCAAGTGTTTCAATGAAAGAGCGCAATAAGATCGCCGACATTGTGGACGAGTCAATTGCTGCTGGCGCTAAAGTTCAAGTCGGAGGAACTAAACCCGAAGGTGAGGGCGCTTTTTATCCTGCAACTGTTTTAACAGTTGAGAAGGATAATCCGATCCTCAACCATGAAATCTTTGGGCCTGTTGCGCCAGTCGTAATTTTTGATACCGATGCAGAAGGTATTGCTTGGGCAAATGACACTGATTTCGGTTTGATTAGTTACGTCTTCTCTAAGGATTTAACTCGTGCATTGCGCACAGCTGAAGCCATGGAGTCGGGAATGGTCGCCATAAATAAGGGCGTTATCTCAGATCCTGCAGCCCCATTTGGTGGTGTTAAACAATCCGGCTTGGGCCGCGAAGGCGGCTTTGATGGAATCCATGAGTTCTTGCAAACCAAATACATCGGCGTCGAGATTTAAAAAGTTAAACTCGACCTGCAAAAGGCATCATGCCATCAACGCTATACATATCTGAATAACGAAGACCGGATTTAGTAGATCGCGCTTCCCAAACCATTCCATTTCCGGCATAGATAGACATGTGGTGAATAGTGCTTACAGTTCCCTTATAAGAATAAAAGAGAAGATCACCTGGTTGTATCTCACTCAATGGAATGTGTTTTGTGTAGGTGTAATAAAGACCGGAGTTTAAACGGTCCCAAATTGGCCAACCAAGTCCCACTGATTTATAAGCTGCATAAACTAATCCTGAACAATCGAACGAATTTGGACCTTCATCCCCCCAAATATATGGCTTTTTAGCGAGTACTTGACGTTTAGCAAATTCAACGGCCCTCAACCTTTGATCTTCTGTAGTTCTTGAAGTGCTTTTCCCATTTGGGCCACCCGTTGTCCAAATTTTTGACTGACCCTGCACTTTGCCAGCCTCGATCGATCGTGTCTCTTCCAGGATTGCTAATTGGCGCTTCTGCTCTAATGTGATTCTAACTTTCTTAGCCGAAGCGAAGTCTCTCTGTAATTGATCTTGGATCGCTTGAAGCTTGTCAACCTCTTTTTGTTGATCAGCCTCGGCCGCATCAGCCTCCATTTTCGCAGAAGCAACCTTGATAGTTACCGAGACCTGCTTTTTCTTGGCAACGTCGGCGGCAATTTTTGCCTGCTGTGCAACTTCTTCGGCCACTTTAAACCTATTTAACACCGTCTTATTTCCTGATCCAAGGTTTTCAAGCGTTGAAATTCGGTCCATCATTTCCTGAGGTCCGCTTGCACTAAGAATTACCTCAAGATCTGTGAATCCACTGCCTGCCACATAGGCATTGACAGCTAACTTTCCAATTTGGCGATGAGTATCACTTACCGCGTCAGAGGCCTCGGAATATATCTTTGCCGCTCTTTCTGCATCCTTTGTGGCTATCAAGAGCTCTCTTTTCGCGGAAAGATACTTCTTTTTTGCAACTAACGCGACAGCAACCAACTGTTTTAAACTCTGCTGTTCTCTCACTAATCGCTTTGTTGCCTCATCAGTAATTTTTTTCTTCGCTGCCTCGATTTTCTTCGCTGCCTCGATTTGCTTCAAAGTTGGCTTATGTTTGGTAGCAAAAGCAGATTGAGATGAAGTGGAGCTAATTGCCAAAATGGTAAGTAAAATACAATGCGTTATAGTTTTATTGATTTTCAAAGTCTTCGCGCTCCTACAAATGGTTTATATCCAAATCTCAACGTGAATGGGACGACTTCAACTTTCTTTCCTGGACGTGGAGCTTGAACCATTTTTCCTCCGCCAGTGTAGATGGAGACATGGCTAATTGGTTTTCCAAAGAAAAGCAGATCCCCAGGCTTTAAAGATTTATATGAAACAGACTTCCCGTAATTAATTTGGATGCGAGAAGAGTGTGGAAGAGAAACGCCGGCTTGCTGGAAAGCCCGCATGGTCAACCCTGAACAATCCCACCGTGTCGGACCAGCTGCCGCCCAGACATAGATATCGCCAATCTGCTGGAGCGCATATTTTAGAGCTTTCGAGCCACGAGTGTTATCGCCCTTATAACTACTTGCATATTTCTTAGATGAAGTAAAAATCTTTTTCTCCCGAGCCTCTTCTGCTCGAGCTAAACGTACTCGATCTTCCTTCTTCATTGATGAAAGAATCTTT
>CAYGHJ010000008.1:0-28836 GCA_964349605.1 uncultured Candidatus Planktophila sp.
TGACTAACTTGTCTCACTTTTCGCCAGATTCGCTAATAGATGCAATGAGACGTGCGTACCAGGGCTGGCCATCGACTAGGGCTTGTGCAACTCTTGTTACAGGTACGGCATCAGATGTAGCTGCTTTTTCGGTGACTATGTACTGGCGCTCACCTGGCAAAACAAAATGGAGACGCTCGCGGGCCTGCGATTTTACATACTGTGGGTCTTGCCAGAGCAACAACTCTTTGCGTGCATCATCTAACGCTTTGTTGTCAGAAGTTAACTGAGCATTGAGGGCACTAATTTGGGCACGTTGGGTGAAGTAATGCTTAAATGGCGGCGCAAGAGTCAAAGCTATTATGAAGAGAATTGCAGAGAGTGCAAGTGCGCGGCCCGATGTACGTCGACGTTGAAATGAAAGTTGTCGACGTGCCATCGGATGCGCTACTTAAGCCTTAAAGCGTGGAAAAGCTCCGCGGCCGGCATAACGTGCACCTGCCTGTAGCTCTTCTTCGATACGTAGCAATTGATTGTATTTAGCAACGCGTTCAGTGCGGGCGGGCGCACCAGTCTTAATCTGTCCGCAGTTTAATGCGACAGCTAAATCTGCAATTGTTGTGTCTTCGGTTTCACCTGATCGGTGGCTCATCATTGTTCGGTAACTCGCATGATGTGCCATTTCAACGGCATCGATTGTCTCTGTCAGCGTTCCAATTTGGTTGACTTTAACAAGGAGCGCATTGGCAGTGTTTCCAGCGATTCCACGTGCAAGGCGCTCTGGATTAGTTACAAATAAATCATCGCCGACGATCTGAATACGTGAGCCAAGAGCGCTAGTCATCTGTGTCCAGCCGGCCCAATCCTCTTCGTTGAGCGGATCTTCAATTGAGACGATCGGATATGCATCAACTAATGATGTGTAATAGGTAATCATTTCATCAGAAGTTTTTAGTGAGCCTTCAAACTTATATTTTCCATCTTCATGGAACTCGGTTGCAGCAACATCCATTGCAAGTGCAATATCGGTACCTGGCTTGAAACCTGCTGCCGTAATTGCTTCCAGAATTAAATCGAGTGCTGCCCGGTTGCTCTCAAGGTTTGGCGCGAAGCCACCTTCGTCACCGACACTTGTTGCTAATCCGCGCTTCTTAAGTACGGCCTTTAGAGCATGATAAATCTCTGCGCCCCAACGCAATGATTCACGAAAGGTCGGTGCGCCGATTGGTGCAATCATAAACTCCTGAATATCTACGTTGGTGTCAGCGTGTGCACCACCGTTGAGAATATTCATCATTGGAACTGGAAGCAGGTGTGCATTTGGCCCACCTAAGTAGCGAAAGAGGGAGAGATCTGCTGATTCAGCCGATGCTTTAGCAACAGCAAGAGAAGCGCCCAAAATTGCATTTGCGCCCATGCGCGACTTGTTCTTCGTACCATCGAGCTCGATCATTGCTGTATCGACTAAGCGCTGATCTTGGGCATCAAAACCGATAATCTCTGGCGCTATTTCATCATTGAGAAATGCGATTGCCTTTTCTACGCCTTTACCTAAGTAACGTGTTCCGCCATCGCGTAGTTCAGCGGCTTCGAATGCGCCAGTCGATGCACCACTTGGAACTGCAGCACGGGCCTGTGTGCCATCTTCTAATTCGATTTCAACTTCAACCGTTGGATTTCCACGGGAGTCGAGAATTTCACGGGCTCCAAGAGCTTCGATTAATGCCATAGCGTTTCCCCTTCGTCACTTAAATCTAATGTGCGGCTGAGACTTCAACGCTGAAATCGCACAAACTTTGGTAGGCCAATCCTACCGTGCCTCAGTGGCCGCAATTTGTTGGCTCAATGCCAATGCCTCTTTGCGAAGGGCGGATTCTGCATCAACTCCGTTGGCGTTGGCCCACGCAATTACGGCCAACAAGGCTTGACCCACCTCGCTCTCACTTGCAACGCCGCCGATATCGATTGCACCTGGAGTAACGACATCGACACCGTATTTTGATGCACGGTATAAAAGTTTTTCAATCAAAGGAAGTGCCGGTTGTGCCATCGCAATTCCATCAAGGGCAGAGGTACGCCCTTTTTCTTCTCTCTTAATATCTTCCCAGTTTTGTAGAACTTCGGTGGAATCTTGAACTTCAACCCCGGCAAAGACGTGTGGGTGGCGACGTATCAACTTATCGGCTATAGCCTGCGCAACATCCTGAATTGAAAAGGGATCGAATGGATCTTCCTCTGCTATTCGTGCATGAAAATACACTTGCAGCAAAACATCACCGAGTTCTTCACGCATATGAACGCGGTCACCGCTGTGCACCGCATCGACAAATTCATACGACTCTTCTAGTAGATACTTAAGAAGCGACTCATGAGTCTGTTCGGCATCCCAAGGACATCCACCAGGCGAGCGAAGTTGGTCCATAACTTCAACAAGACGCTGAAGTTGTGAACCTTCCATCACCTTACTTTATTTCGTTGCAGGTGTAACTGCAGGGCTCGCAGAATCAACTGCAACAATGTCAGCGACTTTGCTATCCCACTTGCCGTAACGCGGGTTCACTGTCACGCCAAGCTCTTTTGCCTTAGCGACAACAAGCCTTTGCACTGCTGCACCAAGATCTTCTTGCGTGACGCCACTTGCAATAAGTGCTTGACTAATCTTGTCTGAGACAGTCATCGCCTCAATATAAATATCTAAATCATTAGGAGCGATGCCCGCTCCAACTAACGCTGAGGGTAGACCTTCTGCTCCTCCAACTTGTTCAATGATGCTCTGACGACGAGTATCTATTTCAGCTTTCGAAACCGTAAGTTCTAGCTCTTCGCCAGTTGCACGAAGCAGCGCAGTAAGAAGGTGGAAGCGGAGTTGTCCACGATTTAACGCCGCGCCAGTTTCTAACTGCATCTGCGAAGTGTCAACTCCAACACGAGCGGCAAGAATTGCATCAATACTCGCTTGAACCGTTGCCTGGGTAATCTTGGTGTCGCCAAGAGTCGCCGCTGCGCCAACTTGAGAACAACCCGTTAGAAAGAGCGCTGTGGCTACGGTTAATACGACAAGAATCTTCTTCACTGTGGACTCGCTTTCGGTGGTTCGCTCAATTGGTTGACGGCCTCAACGACCCAGGCTAGAAGAGAAGTATCCACTATCGCAGGCGTGCTCTTCGACGGATCCCATGAAGTACCAGTATTAAGTGCAACTAAGACCGTTCTAGCCGCCGATTTATAGAGCGAGCCTGGATATAGACGTGCCAGGCGTAACTGTTTTGACTCAGGCAGCGTTAAAGGTGCTAGGCGCAAGAACTTTCCTTGAATGACTACCTCAGTCAAAGCAGCTGCCTTAGCCCGTGCCCGCAAGGATGCAACACCTAATAGCGCCTGAGCCTGTTCTGGAAGCTCACCAAAGCGATCTAAAAGTTCGGCACGGATAGATTCAACATCCTCATTACTCTTCACATCTGCAAGGCGCCGATATAAATCAAGACGCAAGCGCTCGCCAGGGACATACTCAGTTGACAAGTGGGCATTGATCGGAAGCTCGACTTTGCACTCACTTATCTTTTCCGCCGTTTCAATTATCCCAGCTTTGTAATCATTAACGGCTTCACCAACCATTCTCATATAGAGATCAAAGCCAACATCTGCGATGTGTCCTGATTGTTCGCCACCTAATAGATTTCCAGCACCGCGAATCTCAAGATCTTTTAATGCAACGCGCATTCCAGAACCTAATTCAGTATTTGCCGCGATTGTAGTTAAGCGTTCGTGAGCTAATTCAGATAATGGTTGATCCGGTGGATAGAGAAAATACGCATATGCTCGTTCTCGACCACGTCCGACTCGGCCGCGCAATTGATGAAGCTGTGATAGTCCAAAACGATCTGCACGCTCGACAATGAGTGTGTTGGCATTTTGAATATCTAGGCCACTTTCAACGATTGTGGTACTGACTAGAACATCAAACTCCCTGTTCCAAAAACCCAGAATTACATCCTCTAGCGCACCTTCATTCATCTGTCCATGTGCAACCCTAATTCGAGCTTCAGGTACAAGTTCTTGAATCCGTGATGCCGCTTGATCAATAGTTTCAACACGATTATGAAGATAGAAAATTTGACCATCTCGTAAAAGTTCGCGGTGGATCGCCGCTGTTATCTGACCATCTTCAGCCGGTCCCACATACGTTAAAATTGGGTGACGCTCTTCTGGTGGTGTTGTAATCGTTGACATCTCCCGAATGCCTGTCACCGCCATCTCTAATGTACGTGGAATCGGAGTTGCCGACATCGCCAAAACATCCACGGTTGTACGCATTTTCTTGAGCGCCTCTTTTTGCTCGACGCCGAAACGTTGCTCCTCATCGACAACTACTAAACCTAAATCCTTGAAGATAACGTCGCTTGAAAGAATTCGATGAGTGCCGATAACGACGTCTACCGAGCCCTTGAGTAAACCATCGAGCACTTCTTTACTCTCTTTAGCCGTGTTAAAACGAGACAGTCCCGCTACTTTCAATGGGAAACCGGCATATCGCTCAGTAAAAGTTTTTGTGTGCTGTTGTACAAGTAAGGTTGTTGGAACTAATACAGCGACTTGCTTACCATCTTGAACTGCTTTGAAGGCGGCGCGAATAGCGATTTCAGTTTTACCATATCCAACATCACCGCAGATAATTCGATCCATTGGATAGGGGCGCTCCATATCAGCCTTAACATCATTTATCGTCGCTAGTTGATCGGGTGTTTCAATATAGGAAAATGAGTCCTCTAACTCACGCTGCCATGGAGTATCAGGAGAAAAGGCAAAGCCTGGTGAACTTGTACGGGCGGCATAGAGACGGATTAGCTCCCCAGCAATCTGACGCACGGCCTTGCGTGCTCGTCCCTTTGCCTTCTGCCATTCCCCGCTACCGATACGGTGCACGGTAGGTGTTTCTCCACCCACATATTTACTTACTTGTTCGAGCACATCCGTTGGAACAAAGATTCGATCCCCTGGTTGCCCTCGTTTAGCCGATGCATATTCAATGACGAGATATTCGCGAGTTACATCTGCAACCGTTCGCTGAACTAACTCGAGATAACGGCCGATTCCATGCTGCTCATGCACTACAAAGTCGCCTGCACGAAGCTCTAAGGGGTCAATTGCTGCTTTTCGTTTTGAGGGCAAACGTTGGTTATCTTTAACACTGCCTTTACTGCCGGTTAAATCTCGCTCAGTCATGAAAAAGATTTGTTCACTCTGACTTTCAAAACCATGGGCGATGACGGATGTTGTTAAGTGAACACTCCCTTTTGTCGGCGTCGCCACAAGTTTTTCAACAATATGAATGGGTAAATCCGCATTTCGAAAAATTCCTGCATACCGTTCAAGCATTCCATGACCATGCGTTGCAAATACCACCGTGAAATGCCCGTCAACGGCTTCGCGCAAAGCTGTGACGGTTCGCTCAATATCACCGCGCATGGGGTCAATTGCTCGGTAATCCAAAAACTGTGTATCCTCTGCAAGATCGCTTCCAAATGGATCCAGGGATGCCGTTGCGAAGTTGAGGGAGTCAATCTCCTCCATTAACTCAACCCATGACAAATATGTTCCGGAGCCATCATGAATTGGTGCTACTGCACCATGCGCTGCATTTGACCACGAAGCGTTGAGGAACTCTTCATTAGTTGCTAGCAAATCTCCAGCCCTCGACTTTATTCGCTCATAATCGAGAAAGACTACCTGTGTGTTAGTTGGCATTCGAGCAAGTAAGGTTTCAGTGTGATCAAGCAGAAGCGGAATCAACGACTCCATGCCTTCAAACATTATTCCTTCGCTAATTTTTTCTAAAAATTCACGGGCACCAGGAAGTCTCTCCTTGAGCTCGCCTGCTCGGGTTCGAATCGTGGGGGTTAATAAGAGTTCCCGGCAAGGATAAATCTCAACTCTGCCGATGACTGGCGAAATTGTGCGCTGATCGGCGACTTCGAAATAACTAATCTCTTCAATCTCATCGCCGAAAAAGTCGATTCGAATTGGATGTGCACTCAATGGCAAGAATAGATCAACGATTCCGCCGCGAACTGCAAACTCGCCTCGGCGTTCAACTAAGTCTGTTCTTGAATATGCACACTCTGTTAAATGGCGAACCAATAAATCAAGTGACTGTTCATTTCCAATCTCTAAACTCATTAACGCTGATTTACCAAGATCGCCAATGATGCGATGAATGGCCCCACGTATTGGTGTAACAACGATTGGAAACGAGCTCTGCGCTTTTTCTAGAGTGTAGAGCGTTGATATTCGGCGGGCCACCGTATCGCTACGTGGACTTAAGCGCTCATGAGGCAGCGTCTCCCATGCTGGAAACTCCAGCACATTGCTATGTAGTTCACGAAGTTCGCTCGCTAAATCTTCGGCACTGCGACTTGAGCTCGTAATAACGAGAATTGGTGAATCAGCTGCCCGTGCTGCGAGTAAGAATGGATACATCGATGATGGCGCCACTACATGAGATGCAGTATTGGCCGCCGGTAGCGTATGGATTAATCCACGCATAGTGCACCCCTTTGAAACGGCGTTAGGCCCCGATCCCAAAAGGGAGGGGGCTAAGGAGAGCATTGTAATTTGTTCGCAACATCCATGGCGACCTGAGAGGATTGCCTAATGAGTGAGGGTGGTTTTGGCGGTGCAGTTGCTGCAGATGATGCGGCTTTGCGCAGCGATGTCCGCAAGCTTGGAGACTTACTTGGCCAGACTTTAGTGCGCCAAGAGGGCCCTGAACTTCTTGAACTCGTTGAGAGAGTACGTAAGGCCGTGCGTGAAGGTGATGGTGTAGAACTCCTAGCATCATTATCACTTGAAGATTCAGTCCAGTTAGTTCGTGCCTTTAGCTCGTATTTCAATTTAGCAAATATTGCTGAACAAGTTCACCGCGCTCGCGTATTGGCCGATGCACGTGCAGATGGTGGATCGTGGCTTGCCCGAGCCGTCGACAAGATTGAGGAGGCGTTGAAAGCAGAGACGCCAGGGCATGAACTCTCTAGCGAAGAGATTTCTCAGTGGGTTAATGAAATGTCAGTGCGACCGGTTTTTACGGCTCACCCAACAGAAGCGGCGCGTCGATCTGTCCTCAGTAAAATGGGACGTGTTGCAGATTTACTTGAAGATCCCCGCAATCCTTCGCAAAGTGAGCGCTTAGCCGAAACGATTGATTTATTGTGGCAGACCGATGAACTTCGAGTTGGACAGCCAGAGCCACTTGATGAAGCGATGAATGCGCTCTACTACCTCGATGATCTATTTCGCGAAACTGTCCCCGAGGTTTTAAATGATTTTGCACGCGAAATGAAGCGCATCAATGTTGTAGTTCCAGTTACCGCCCGACCATTATCTTTTGGAAGCTGGATCGGTGGAGACCGCGACGGAAATCCAAATGTGAACTCTCAAGTGACTACCGATGCGATGGTGCTCCAAGTGGGTCATGCCATCCGAGTGACTATTGCGGCAATGGATGCGCTTCGTCAGATGCTTTCAATTTCAACTCGGATTATTGGGGCTACCCCAGAATTAACCGCCTCTGTTGAAATGGATTTAAAGCATATAACTGAGTTTGAACCTCGCTTTTTGCGCCTTAATGCGCAAGAGCCTTATCGATTAAAGGCAACTGCAATCGTGCATCGCCTTGCGCTAACTCGAGATCGCCATGCAAAGGGTGGTCCACATGTTGCTCACCGAGATTATGCCGATACCTCCGAGTTAATTAAAGATTTAATGCTTATGCGCGATTCGCTCTTTGCCCATAAAGGTGAGCTCATTGCTACTGGATTGCTTGAGCGGACGATTCGTACAGTTGCAGCCTTTGGCATTACTCATGCAACTATGGATATCCGAGAACATTCTGATGCACACCATCATCTTTTGAAGCAGGTAACCGGAGTAGCTGGGTATAGCAAAAAAACACACGAGGAAAAGTTCGACATTCTCTCATTGCTCATGTCAGCAGATGCAAATTTGGACATAACTAAGTTAGATGCAGCAGCGCAAAAAACTTTAGATACATTCTTTGCCATAGCCGATTTAATTGATCGCTTTGGTTCACAAGCTATTGAAACCTACATCGTCTCGATGACTAAAGGGGCCGATGATTTAATCGCTGCCGTTGTGATTGCCCAACAAGTTGGACTTGTAAGCCTTAAAAATAAGAAAGCCCGGATCGGTTTTGCACCATTGCTTGAAACCGTCGCCGAGCTTCGAGCAGCGGGCGAGATTCTTGAAAAACTCTTAGGTAACCCCGCTTATCGATCACTCGTTGCACTGCGTGGTGATGTCCAAGAGGTAATGCTTGGATACTCAGATTCAAATAAAGATGCAGGTATCGCAACTAGCCAGTGGGAGATTCATCGGGCACAGCGTCGACTTCGTGATGTGGCCATGAAGCATGGCGTCAAACTTCGCTTATTCCATGGCCGTGGTGGCTCCGTCGGCCGTGGTGGTGGGCCGACATATGAAGCCCTCATAGCACTTCCATGGGGCTCGGTTGATGGTCAAATCAAAATGACCGAACAGGGCGAAGTTATTAGTGATAAATATTCTTTAGCCTCACTTGCTAGGGAAAATATTGAACTAACACTTGCCGCATCCCTTGAAGCAACGGTTCTCAACCGTGGTCCCCGTCAATTAATTGAAGATTTAACTAGCTGGAATGAGTGTATGCAGCTAGTAAGTGATAACTCTTTCAAGGCATATCGGAGTTTGGTCGATCACGAAGATCTACCAGCCTATTTTTATTCATCCACCCCAGTTGAGCAATTAGGAAATCTTTTCCTAGGCTCACGTCCTTCAAGACGCCCAGATGCCAACGCTGGCCTTGCTTCATTGCGTGCGATTCCGTGGGTCTTTGGTTGGACGCAATCGCGTCAAATTGTGCCAGGTTGGTTTGGAGTCGGATCTGGGCTAAAGGCGGCACGGATGTCGGGCAACTCCGAAGTACTTGCCACAATGCTTCAAGAGTGGCATTTTTTCAATACCTTTATTAGTAATGTTGAAATGACTTTAGCCAAAACGGATTTAGTGTTAGCCCGACGCTATGTAGATGCACTTGTTCCTAAAGAGCTCCATCACTTCTTAGACACTATCCAAGCTGAATTTGATTTAACTGTTGCTGAAATTTTGTTGTTAACTAAAAAAGACTCCCTACTCGGGGATCAACCAGTACTGGCCAGAACTCTGCAAGTGCGCGATGCCTACTTATCGCCAATCCATTTACTGCAGATTAATTTACTCAAACGAGTACGAAATTCTACAGATGAAGAAAATCCAACCTTGCAGCGTGCATTGCTCCTGACGATTAACGGAGTCGCTGCGGGTCTGAGAAATACAGGATAAATACTAACTATTGAAACGAGTTTGAGTCGGTTCGAGGCCGATCGTAATTAGGGACTCAACGACGTCGGCTCCGCGATCAATAAATAGAGCTAAATCTTTCTGTTCCACTTTTGAGAAAGCTTTGAGTACAAAATCGGCTGGATCTTGTTGACCCATAGGTCTTCCAATTCCTAAACGCACACGGAAATAGTCTGGAGTTCCTAAGACCGAGGTAATTGATTTAAGCCCATTATGGCCGTTATCTCCTCCACCAAATTTGCTACGGATACTCGAAAATCCAATATCGAGTTCGTCGTGTAATGCAATAATATTTTTTGTTTCAATTGAATAAAAATTAGCTAGTGCTTTAACACAACCGCCAGTTTCATTCATAAAACTCTTCGATTTTGAAAGTATAACTGAATGAATATCTTCGCCCACGCCAAATTTATATGCTGCGATTTCATTCCGTGACTTGTGCGTGGAGAATTTAACTCCATGCCGATGAGCTAATTGGTTTAATACCATTTGGCCTATGTTGTGACGGGTGGCAGCATATTGATCACCCGGATTACCGAGTCCAACTACCAACCACGTCATAACGATAAGGGTAAGGGTTTAACCTTCGACTATTCTGCTGGTGCCGCTGGCGCTGCACTCTCAGCTGCAACAACTACTGGTGCAGCCTCTTCAGAGGCAGTTGCACGCTCTGAAAGGTGAATAACGATCATCTTTGGATCTGATTCGAGCACAACTCCAGCTGGAAGAACTACGTCACCTGCATAGAGCGAGAGACCGGCAGCAAGGCCAGTGATATCGAGTTCAAAAAAGCTTGGGATTGCAGTAGCTTCAACAAGCACGTCAATAGTGTTGTTTACATGCTCGAGAACACCGTCGCGATCCTGCTCGCCGATTGCGTGAACTGGAACTGAAACAACGACTTTTTCTCCCCGACGTACTAGAACTAAGTCAATGTGCTCAAGAATCTGCTTGAGTGGGTGGCGAACAATTGCCTTTGGAAGTGTCAGTTCAGTCTTTCCATCGATGACGATGTCGAGAAGCACATTGGACTGCTTGAGTGCAACAGCGAGTTCGCGTGCTGGAAGGGTGATGTGTTGTGGCTTCTCGCCATGACCGTAAATAACGGCAGGAACTAATCCATCCCGACGAGCACGACGTGATGCGCCTTTGCCAAATTCAGTACGAAGGGCACCGTTGATAGTGATCTCTGCCATTTTTATTACTCCTCTTAGTGGAAACTTCGGTGTGAACACAAAGTTCCGAAAGGATTTAACTCCTACACCGTCGATTACGGAAGTACATTCATACCCTCGCCGGAACAGCCCAAAGGTTAGCCTGCGGGGACGAGGTTGTGCAAATTGGGTCTAAGAAAGGCCGTCAAAAAGGCTTGTAACAGAGCCATCCTCAAAGACTTCACGGATTGCCCGAGCTAGAAGCGGAGCAATAGAAAGAACTGTTAATCCATCGAATTTCTGATCTTCAGAAATCGGAAGCGTATTTGTAATGACAACTTCAGAGGCTTTGCAATCTCGTAAGCGCTCCACTGCAGGACCTGAAAGAACTGCGTGGGTTGCAGCGATAATCACATCTTTAGCACCAGCTTCGAATAACGCCTCGACCGCTTTAGTGATTGTGCCGGCGGTGTCGATCATGTCATCTATGACTACGCATGTCTGCCCTTGAACATCACCTACTACGCGGCCAACTGTGGCCTCATTTGGAACTCGTGGGTCACGAGTTTTGTGAATAAATGCAATTGGACAACCACCTAAAAGATCAGACCAGCGCTCTGCAACGCGAACTCGGCCTGAGTCAGGCGAGACAATTGTTAATCGACTGCGGTCGACTTTGCTTCCAACATAGTTAGCAAGCATTGGAAGTGCAAATAGATGATCTACTGGGCCGTCGAAAAAGCCTTGAATCTGCGATGTATGTAAATCAACGCACATCAAGCGATCAGCGCCTGCGGTCTTAAAGAGATCGGCCATTAATCGAGCTGTGATTGGCTCGCGGCCACGGCTCTTTTTATCTTGGCGAGCATATCCATAAAATGGAGCAACTACCGTAATACGTTTTGCAGAAGCGCGTTTTAACGCATCGACCATGATGAGTTGTTCCATGATCTGTTTGTTAACTGGGTTCGTATGACTTTGAATGACGAATGCATCGCAACCGCGAACCGATTCTTCGAAGCGAACAAAAATTTCGCCATTTGCAAAGTCATACGCTGAAGTTGGAGTTAAAGGGATACCGAGCTCCGAGGCGACTTCGTCGGCTAATTCTGGAAATCCGCGGCCTGCAAAAAGACGTAATCTCTTTTCAGAAGATAAACGGATTTCGCTCATTTATTAGCCTTTCGTCTCTTTAGCTTTGGCTGCTTTGGCTGACAATGTTCCTGCACGTTTACGCATGACCCAACCTATTACATTTCTCTGCTTTGCTCGCCCAACGCCAATCGCGCCTGCTGGAACATCTTCAGTTATCACTGAACCTGCAGCGGTATATGCCCCATCGCCTATAGAAACCGGAGCGACGAGCATCGTGTCACTTCCGATACGAACATGATCACCGATTGTTGTGTGGTGCTTTTCAACTCCGTCGTAGTTAACAAAAATAGTTGCCGCACCAATATTGGTGCCTTCGCCGATAGTTGCATCCCCTACATATGAAAGGTGGGGGACTTTAGAGCTGGCACCAATAGTTGAATTTTTAATTTCAACAAAGGCACCGGCCTTAGAGCTATCTCCCAAAATGCTCCCACTTCGAAGATATGTAAATGGCCCAACAACTGCACCCTCGCCGATTTCAGAGTTAGTTGCAATAGATTCCAGCACTGCAGCACCCTCTTTAACAACGCAATCGGTCAAAGTCGTACGCGGGCCGATAACTGCACCCGTTGCAACCGTCGTCATTCCCAATATCGCGCTACCTGGGTGAAGTGTTACATCGCTAGAAAGTCTTGCAGTTGCATCAATCCATGTCGTTGTTGGATCTATAATTGTGACACCTTCACGCATCCACTGATCATTTATCCGATCGCGCAATAAAGCAGCAGATTCAGCTAATTGCGCCCGGTCATTAACGCCTAATATTTCAGTAAAATCGTCAAGCATAATCGCAGCGATTGAATCACCGGAGTTTTTTAAAATTCCAATCACATCGGTTAAATAGAGCTCGCCCTGAGAATTTGAATCAGTAATCTGCCCAATGGCATCTACTAATTTTGCGCCATCGAAAGCGTAAACGCCTGAGTTAATCTCCACGATAAATTTTTGATCTTCACTTGCATCGCTCTCTTCAACAATTCGTAAAAACTCATCACTATCGTCACGAATAATTCGTCCGTACCCAGTTGGATCGGGATGCTCTGCAGTTAAAACCGAAGCTGCGAAATTTCCTTCATTATGTGCTTCCAGAAATAATGACAGTGATTCACCAGTAAGCATGGGGGTATCCCCGGCTAGAACTAATACCGTTCCCTTTGGGCTGCTCTCTGCGAGCGCTAACTGCGTTGCATGCCCTGTGCCACCGCGTTTTTCTTGGAAAACCGTGTGTGCCAAAGGTGAAATCTGCGCGATATGTTCTTCGACGCTTTCGCGATTAGAGCCTACAACGATTCGAATCTGTTCTGGGTTTAAATGATTGACTGCGGCAAGTACATGTCCGAGTAACGAACGACCAGCGACGCTGTGAAGAACTTTTGCTTGACGCGATTTCATCCGTGTTCCGTCACCTGCTGCCAGGATAATCACGGTTTCTACGGCCACGATGTCAGTCTATCGCTCCGCCACCAGGTATCGATCCTGGACCCTGGGCTTCAAAGGCCCATGTGCTAGCCACTACACAATGGCGGAACCTGTATTCTCCCTTATAAATGCCCATGCTTATGACCATATCGCGCGAACACTTATGTGAGAACTTTTGCCCCTGCCACTGGTCCATATGCTCGTGCCACGCTTCCTACTACGCCACTTGCCGTTAAGGCCACAGCTAAATCCAAAGCCGCCTCCTCATCAGAAACTAGAAATGCAACTGTTGGCCCAGATCCTGAAACTAAAGCGCCAAGCGCGCCATATTCTTGACCGACATCTAAAACTAAGCGAAGTGCTGGTCGCAACGAACATGCAGCAGCTTGTAAATCATTAATGAGATTTTTTCCAACTGCCTTTGGGTCTGCTGCAAGAAGTGCCTGCATTAATAGCTCGTTGGTTTGAGGCTGTGAGATTTCCGATTCTGATCGCAATCGATCGCACTCTCCATAAACGGCCGGAGTTGATAGCCCAACGGTTGAAAGAGCTAAAACCCAATGATACGTACCTCGTGAAAGTGCCGATGTTAATTGATCTCCATGGCCTGTGCCGATAGCGGTTCCTCCATTTAACATAAATGGAACGTCGCTTCCTAACTGAGCGGCGATTTCCGACATTTCATCGCGGCTCATTCCGAGTGAGTATAAATAGTCAATTGCAACTATGGCACCTGCTGCATCCGCGCTTCCACCGGCCATTCCGCCGGCAACTGGAATGGATTTTTTAATTTCAACATGAACATCAATTTCTAAGTCATACTCCTTAGCCATTAAGGCAATCGCTTTAACTGCCAAATTATTTTCATCTACTGGAACGCCATGAGTTTGGTCTCCAGTAATTGAAATACTCACACCAGTCTTGGCCTCAGCAAGTGAAAGCGTTACATCATCGAAAATAGATATCGCTTGAAAAACAGTCACTACATTATGGAAGCCATCGAGCTCGCGTGGACCAACTGAGAGTTGAAGGTTTACTTTGGCCGGCACGCGCACGGTCACTCTCTTTACTGGCATGAATTGACCTTATTGCCTTCGCTAGAAATTGTCAGATTCAGACACAGAGGCGATAGAACAAAAACCTGCGATATCTAAAGCCTCCCCGCGAAGTGTTGGATCAATTCCCGCGCGAAGCAAAATCTCTTGCGCCGCAGTTGAGGAGCCATAGACCGGCGCAAGGGCAGATCGCAACATTTTGCGTCTTTGAGCAAAAGCGCCATCAATGATTTCAAAGGTTTTTTTGCGAAGCACCTCATCTCCTGGTGTACTTCGGCGAGTAAATGAAACCAGCTTTGAATCAACATTCGGAGCTGGCCAAAATACCGAGCGAGAAATCGAACCCGCCCCTTTGACGTCGGCCCACCAAGCCGCCTTGACTGAAGGAATTCCATACTCCTTTGTGCCCGGCCTGCCGGCTAATCGATCTGCAACTTCAGCCTGCACCATGACGACTCCAGAGCGAAGCGTTGGAAACCTTTCAAGCAGATTCAGTAAAACGGGGACTGAAACGTTGTAGGGCAAATTTGCTACCAAGACTGTGGGTTGCACTGGTAACTCCATCAACGTCAAAGCATCCTGATTAATAATCGTTAAATTCTCTGGGTGTTCGTAATGTTTTGCTACAGTAATCGGAAGTTGATCTGCAAGTCTTGAATCTATTTCAACCGCTACGACTGATTTCGCACTGTCTAATAGGGCAAGCGTTAGCGAACCAAGACCAGGACCGATTTCGAGGGCAATATCATCTCTAGTAACTCCAGCGATTCGAACTATCTTCGTGCAGACATTTGAATCAATAACGAAGTTTTGACCAAGTGATTTTGAGGGTTTCAAATCTAATTTGGCAGCAAGCTCGCGAATTTGTGCAGCTCCGAGCAAACTCATGGTGCAAACGATCCAAATAGTCGCTCAGCATTACTACTCAAAGCGAAGGCAAGCTCACCTAAATCACTATCGCGCTCGATGGCCATAGCACGGACAATATTTGCGATTTGTGCAGGGGTATTTCCTGCACCGCGATGTGGCATCGGAGCTAAAAATGGCGAATCTGTTTCAACGAGTAGTTGGTCAATCGGAACAAGTTTGACGGCTTCACGAAGTTCAGGTGCATTCTTAAAAGTTAGCGTACCTGCAAATGAAAGTATGTACCCGCGATCAATACAGATTTTCGCCATTTCAACCCCGCCAGAAAAACAGTGAAAAATAACCTTATTCGGTGCACCAACTTCAAGAAGCACCGATAAAATATCATCATGAGAATCACGATCATGAATCACTAAAGCTTTTCCGGTTTGTTTTGCTAATTCAATGTGCCATTTGAAAGACTCTTGTTGGCGAGCATGAAGTTCAGGTGGAGTACGAAAATAATCCAAACCTGTTTCACCAATAGCGCGTACGCGGGGATGTTTAGCGAGCTCGGCAATTACCGCCCAATCCGCCGCTAAATCAGCAACTACTGGCGCTTCGTTGGGATGTAGAGCTACTGCGGCTAAAACCGACGTGTTCCATTTTTCTGCCGCTGCAACACACCACTTTGATTGCTCAGCCGAATAACCCACCTGAACAATTCGATCAACATTAACCGATTTTGCCTCTGCAATTACATCCTCAACCTCTTGCGAATCGGGAGCGGTATTCGTAATGATCTCCATGTGCGCATGCGAATCAACAGTTGCAATGGGCAAGGGCTCTGGCAGCGGGGCACGTGGGCGTTCAATATCCCGATTATGGCGATCAGCCATCTGGCTTATGCGCTGGTTTCTAATCGCGGAAATAGAACTGGAGTTTTACTAACTCTCGCACCCTCTGGTAGTTGACCCCATGTTGCAACATCAGAAATTTTCTGTGCCGAGAGTTCTCCCAACTTCTCACGCGCACCAAGACTCTGCCAGAGAATTTCGCATGTAGCTGGCATCACCGGATGCAATAAAACCGCAAGCGCACGGAGTGATTCTGCGGTGTTATACAAAATCCCTTCGAGCTCACTCTTATTTGCTGGATCCTTAGCTAGAATCCAAGGCTCTTTTTCGGTGACGTAACCGTTTACTCTTTTACAGAAATCCATTATCGCCACTATCCCACCTTGGAAATCCAAAGCGCAGATGGCCGAATCGGCTTTAGATACCGCGTTTTGGAGTGCTGATTCCAAATCTGTATCGTGGCTCAACGCTGGCAAAACCCCACCACAGTACTTCTCAATCATCGCCGCGCTTCGCGATGCTAAATTGCCAAAATCATTTGCAAGCTCAGATGTGTAGCGTGCCGACATGTCTTCCCATGAAAACGAACCGTCAGAACCGAATGGGATCGCACGTAAAAAGTAATACCGAAATGCATCGACGCCAAAATGATCGGTTATATCCTTTGAAACTATTCCTGTGAACTTGCTCTTACTCATCTTCTCGCCACCGACCAAAAGCCAACCGTGCGCGAAAACCATTTTCGGTGTAGCCAGATTTCCCGCCATTAACATTGCCGGCCAAATCACAGCATGGAAACGTAAAATCTCTTTTCCAATTAAATGAACATCGGGTGGCCAAACTTCAGCAAACTTTTTTCCGCCTTGACTTTCAGAACTATCTCCGAGTCCGACGGCAGTTGCGTAATTAAGAAGTGCATCAAACCACACGTAGAAAATTTGATCCTTGTCCCACGGGACTTGAATACCCCAGTCGAATGTTGAACGCGAGATCGAAAGGTCGGTAACTCCACTCTTAAGAAAGGAAATTACTTCATTGCGTGCGCTCTCTGGCTGACATGTCTCAGGGTGTGCTTCATAGTGCGCCAATAACGGTTCAACAAAAGCAGACAGACGAAAAAACCAATTATCTTCTTTAATTATTTCGATTGGAGTGCCATGCACATTACATAACCACTCCTCACCTTTGAGCGTTAAATCCCCAGGTATCTTGAATTCTTCACATCCAACGCAGTAAGGACCTTCGTACTTTCCCTCATAAATATGTCCGGCGTCCTTTAAGCCTTGTAGAAATCTTTGAACCCTCTCGGTGTGACGCACCTCTGTCGTACGGATGAAATCGTCATTAGCAATATTGAGGGCTTTCCAATTTGGTTTCCATTCTGTCTCAACGAGTTTGTCAACCCACTCCTGTGAAGAGATTCCATGTGTTTGAGCAGTGCGCATAATCTTTTCGCCGTGTTCATCGGTTCCTGTTAAGAACCAGACCGATTCGCCCTTCTGGCGGTGCCAACGCGTGAGCACATCACCGACAACGGTCGTATATGCATGCCCAATATGAGGAGCATCGTTGACATAATAAATTGGCGTCGTCACATAGAAGGATTTAGTCACGTACTCATCTTATTCGCATCGACCACTGCGGCATAAACTAGGCGCTTTGCAATACCGAACTCTTGTGCCACCGATGCGATAGCCGATTTTCGATCCATGCCAGCGTTCTCAAAATCACGTACTCGCCCAACCATTTCTTCGGCCGTCATTGCGGCCGAATCAGCTGAAGCTCCTTCGATAACTAGAGTTATTTCGCCTAAGACCTCATGAGCATCTGCCCATGTTGAGAGCTCGACCAGTGTGCCGCGAATTGTTTCTTCGTATCGTTTTGTCATTTCACGGCAAATTGCACCTCTACGTCCAACACCGAAAACTGATATCGCATCTTCCAGTGAATCACCTAGACGGTGTGGGGCCTCAAAGAAAACCATTGTGCGCTCCTCATGACGCAACTTTTCAAAGGTTGCTAAACGTGCACCAGATGCACGCGGCGGGAAGCCCTCAAAAGTAAAGCGATCGGTTGGTAGCCCCGATAGGGCAACAGCCATTGTCACCGCACTTGGCCCAGGAATCACACGTACTTCAACTCCACTATTTATCGCCTCTCGCATTAAGCGAAATCCCGGATCGCTAATTGTGGGCATCCCAGCATCTGAAACAACCAAGACCGTAGCCCCAGTTTGGAGCTCGCTCAGTAGTTCGCGAGTGCGCTCTTCTTCATTGCCTTCAAAAAATGAGAGCACTCTGGCGGAAAAACTAGTTTCAATATCGGAGCACAGTCGATGAAATCTTCTCGAATCCTCGGCTGCGATAATCGTTGCGCTTTCAATAGCCGCTTTCAAGCGTGCGCTCGCATCACCAAAGTTGCCCAGCGGGGTCGCCGCCAATATAAGAACCATGGTTACATCATCTCAGTAAATTAACCAACTAAGCGCATACGATTGCGCATATGGTCGCCGCCCTTGCCCCTTTACTCATTGCTATTTTCTCTTTGGCGCTTCGCTTGATCAATCTAGGCAGGCCTAAGGGATTTGTCTTTGATGAGGTCTATTACGTCGATGGCGCTAGGGATTTTTTGAAATTCGGCGTTGAGGTAGCGGGTAACAAACCTGAATTCATTGTTCACCCACCGGTTGGGAAATGGTTGATTGCAAGTGGTATCAAGATTTTCGGAGACAACGAATTTGGTTGGAGATTTGCCACTGCATTAGTGGGTACGTTGTTAATTCTTCTCTTTGCGCGTTTAGTACACATTCTCTTTTTCTCGCCATTGCTGACGGCAATGGCTGCAGCTCTTATGGCAATGGATGGGTTATTGCTAGTTCATTCTCGAACAGCACTGTTAGATTTATTCCTAACATTCTTTGTCTTACTTGCGGTGTATTTGTGGCACCGCCAAAGACATTGGTATGCCGCAATCGCAATAGGATTAGCATTGGGTACTAAGTGGAGTGCTCTATATTTCTTGCTAGCGATGGCATTAGTTTCACTCTATAGAGTGTTTTCATCGCATTCTGGTCGAGAATTAATCCGTCCTTCACTCGTTAAGTTTGCGCAGTACGGTCTTCTTCCAATTGTTGTCTATGTAAGCACATGGAGCGGTTGGTTTATTAGCAAGCGTGGATGGGATCGAAGTTGGTCTCCAAATGTATTTCTATCCTGGTGGCATTATCACGCCGAGATGTTGGGATTTCATACCGGCCTGACTGAAAAACATTCTTACCAAGCAAACCCGTGGAGTTGGATGATTATGGGGAGACCAACCTCTTTCTTCTATGATTCCCCGAAGGGATGTGAATCTAAGAACTGTGCACAAGAGATTCTGGCGATAGGAACACCGATTCTCTGGTGGCTTGGCACAATCGCAGTTGCCGTCGTGATTGGGTATTGGATAGTTTCAATGTATCGACGCAGTACCGGTGGAGTATTAAACTTAATCGTTCTTGGGATCATCGCAGGTTATCTTCCTTGGTTCTTTTTCCAGCAACGCACTGTATTTACCTTCTATGCAATCATTTTTGAACCGTTCGTGCTCTTAGCCCTTATCTACTGCGCCAAACTCATTCTAGATAGCGCAATGCAACCTCGCACGTCAATAGCGCTAGTGACGACTGTAATGATTTTAATTTTCCTCAATTTTATCTATTTTTTACCACTCTTTACAGGTGAGATTATTAATTACGATGATTGGTTGAAGCGAATGTGGCTAAACTCATGGATCTAACTACTCGTTAGAGGCTCGAGACTTATTCAAACGTTGCACTGCTTCATCGGCAAGTTGTTGATCAAATATCTCATTTCGTGAGGGGGATGTAGCGGCTAAAGCCTCGCGCTCAAGACGCTCTTGCTCATCACTCCATGCTCCCGGAATAGTCAAATCAATTACTCGTTTTGGAACTATAGCCTTCGGGGCGCTTACATAAGTCGGAATAGGAACCTGTGCTGGTTGCCAAGCGTTGCGCATGCTCGCAGTTCCTTGAGGCAATATCACAACACCTTTAAGCTCGCGCTCAGATAGTGGAACCCAATGTTCTTGGGACGGTTTAGGTGTAACCACTTCAACCAGATTTGTTGCCGAGACTCCAGAAGTCCGTCTATGCAACTGTTGTATACGACGATGCTGAATTCGCTCAGCGACACTTTGACGTCGAACGTTTGCAACATAAATCAAAATCCCAGTTGCAGGAACAAGTGCATACAAGAAAGGCATCGTATTCATAAACCCACCTACAAGCGTTGATATGAGTGAAAAAGTTAGTATTACAAAAATTATTCGCCTTCGCATAAGTAACTGTGCAATTTTTGCTTCACGATCTAAATCAATATGGAGAAGTCCACCGTTTTGACTTGTGTACGGTGAAGAATTTGCAACAACGGTTAGAGCAACTTTAAACCGCTCAACTGATTTACCAGAAAACTCGTTCCGGTCATGAATCCAACGGGGTGCAAAATATGCGATCCACATACCGATGATCGCAATATAAATTAGTCCGGAGGTCATGATGTATAAAGATAAGGGTGAATCCCTTATATTTCGGGGATTTAGGTGCTACTTAATGGAGAGATTTTCCTTAACAAAACAGATATGGTCGCGCCAATTTCCATCGATATGCAAGTAGTTAGACCGATTTCCCTCGAAGGCATAGCCGGCTTTCTCTGCCACTCTACGCGATGCACCATTCTCTGGCCGAAGATTTATCTCAATACGATGGAGCTTCAACGTGTTAAATGCAAAATCAGTAAGTAGAACCACTGCAGCGCTCGTGTAACCCTTATTTGCATAGTTACGGTCGACCCAATATCCGATGTGTCCTCCACGCAATGCACCGTAAATAACCCCGCCTAGTGAGATCTGCCCTATTAAATTACTTCCTTTCCACATGGCAAATGAGAATGAACGACCATGGCGGGCCTCACTATTGAGAGTTCGAACCATTTCAAAGTATGAGGGAAGCGAGGTAGCTAGCTCATCGGCTGCATCTGATGGATTAATGAGTGGAATTGTCGCCTCCCATGGCGATAGCCATGCTCGATTCTCGGCGCGAACTGCATTCCATCTACTTTGGTCTCGAAATCTGAGTGGCCGCAAGGAGATTTCATCTCCGTTAAGAATGTGGGGCCAACTGTGCTTCATCTCTTACTTAAATATATCTTCGCTCAAGAACCACTGCCGTAACCTCTTCTCCAGCCAATAATGAAATCTCTCTTTCCCCGATTGCGATAAAGGCATTGGCATTTGAGAGCGTGGAGAGCTCTTCTTGATCAGTAAGAGGCATCACGGATCTTGCATCTTCGGATAGCACCGCGCGGATATAGGAGCGCAATCCTGGGGCCGATTCAACTGCTTTTTCAAGCTTTGCCTTCACCGAGGGGCGATGAATAGTTGCCGCGCCAAGCATGGTTCGAATCATTGGGCGAACAAAAAGTTCAAATGAAATGTACGCTGCAATCGGATCCCCTGGCAAAGTAACGACAGGCGTCTTATCCGGGCCGATCTGCCCAAAGTTATGTCGCCCACTTAATTCAATGGCCATATCTACAGTAGTTATCTCGCCCATTCTAGAGAGAGTGCGAGTAATAAGATCAAATGACTCATCCTGTCTCTCACCGCTAATAATTATTAGATCCGCCCGAACTAATTGATCTTCAATAACGCCCTGGAGCTCATCTTCATCATTTGGAATTGAATGAACTCGGTATGCAACTGCTCCCACTTCGCGCACAGCCGTTGTGAGCAACCAAGAATTGACTTCGAACTCTTCTTCACCAACCAGGCTCTTACCAGGTTCAACGAGATCTGGACCAGCTGAGAGAACCACAACGCGCGGATGGGGGCGAGTCGGTAGGTGATCTCGTCCAATTGATGCAGCAAGACCGATTTGTGTCGATCGAATTCGACTTCCAGCACGCATAACCAAGCGTTCGCCGGCATAGATGTCCTCAGAAAGCGTTGCCCCGTGGGCATCTAAAAGGGGCATCTCAAAAGATTCCAGTGGTTTGCATATAGCAATGAGCGATGCAAGAAACCCATCTACTCGCGTGTGCTCTGTCATAATCACACCATACTTGTTAGGCCGACCTTTCTTTGGGATTTAGGCCTGCAAATTACAGGGAGAGCTAGATGAATCAAAACACAGTTAAGAGCGAGCTCCGCAAAAAATTGCGACGCGAACGGAGACAAAAATTCATTCCATCAAGTTTTTCGATTATTTTGAATTCGCCAGAGATTCTTGCAGCCAAGACGGTAACTTCGTATTATTCATATGGCGAAGAACCAAGCACACGTGAGATTAATCAGGCTCTTCTTAAAGCTGGTAAAAGCCTTCTTCTGCCGCGAGTAAATGGGGAACACCTAGATTGGATCGAGTGGAATGGCGATGAGAACTCGCTAAAAATTACACATAAACTCTCTGAACCCGTAGGTGAACCGATTCAGGATCTGAGCGCTGTAGATGTAATGATCGTGCCTGCATTACATATAGACCAAGAGGGATACCGGCTCGGTCAAGGTGGCGGCTACTACGATCGCGCTTTGTCTTATATCCCAGGTTGGAAAATCGGCCTAGTACATGCGGGAGAGTTAACCAGTGAGATCCTGCCACGAGAGGAGCATGACATCCCATTAAATGCGGCAGCCACTCCTTCAATCCTCGTGCGATTTAAAGGTTAACTTGACGGGAGATTGCGTGCCATAACAATTCGTTGAATCTGATTTGTTCCCTCGTAAATCTGAGTTAACTTGGCATCCCGCATCATTCGTTCTACTGGATAGTCAGAGACATATCCATAACCACCTAAAATCTGAATTGCATCTTGTGTCACTTTCATAGCCATATCACTTGTAAAACATTTACTAGCGGCTGAGAAGAAACGTAAGTCTCTTTCGTTATTCTCACTCTTAACTGCCGCTGCATATGTGAGCTGGCGGGCAGCTTCTACATTCATTGCCATATCAGCTAACATAAATTGCACGCCTTGGAAATCGAAAATTTCTTTGCCAAACTGTTTACGTTCATGAGAATATTTAGTGGCTACATCAAGTGCGCCTTGCGCTAGACCCAGTGCTTGCGCAGCAATAGTGATGCGTGTGTGGTCTAAAGTATTCATTGCAAGTGTAAAACCACCGCCAATCTCACTAATTCGACGATCATCACTTAGTTTTATGTTGTCAAAATAGACTTCACGTGTTGGTGATCCTCTAAAGCCCATTTTCTTTTCGGGAGCGCCAAAGGAGAGTCCCGGATCAGATTTCTCAACGATAAAAGCGGTAATTCCCTTTGATCTCAGCGATGAGTCTCCTTGGGCAATGACTGTATAAAAATCGGATACACCTGCATTAGATATCCATTTCTTACTTCCATTTAGAACCCAACCATCGCCATCACGTTCGACCTTAGTGCGAAGCGCAGACGCATCCGATCCTGCATCGGATTCTGATAAGCAGTAAGAAAAACCCATTCCTGCAACTAACTGGGGAAGCCAGCGCTTTTTCTGCGCTTCGTTACCTCCCAAAATCAAAGGCAAAGAGCCCAGTTTATTAACGGCAGGAATTAAAGATGATGAACCGCATACTCGTGCGACCTCTTCAATAATAATTACCATTGCAAGTGCATCTGCACCATCGCCTCCGAATTCAGTCGGAACATGTGCGGCGCTTAAGCCCGCTTTTTGAAGAGCATCGGAGGCCTCTTGTGGGTAGCGGTGGTCTTCATCTACTGATTGTGCAAAGGGAGCAATTTCCTTAATCGACAGTGCACGCACGCTTGCGCGTAGCTCCCTATACTCATGTGGAAGGTCAAATAAGTTTTCCATTAGGCATCATTCCTATCGCGCTCGGCTAGTTTTTGTAAATAATTATTGTAATCAGCGAGCTCATCAGGTTGACCCATTGCCGCCGCTCTCCAAGCATTTCGATCAATTCGTTTTGCCTCGCGCGAATCATCTTTTACCCAACTTATGAAGGTTGCAACGAGAGCTAAGAGAATCGGGATCTCGCCCATAGCCCAACCAATAGATCCACCTAACTGTTGATCAGCTAAAAGGTCTGTTAGCCACGGGGTTTTTAGAGAAGCAAAATAGCCTCGATCTATGAGCGTTGTAGATGACATTAGCGCCACCGAGAAAAATGCATGAATACTCATCGCAACAAATACGATGACAATTCGCAGTAAATGGGGAATTCGACGTGGGTTGGGGTCAATACCAATAATGACATGAAAGAAAAGAATACCTGAGAGAATAAAGTGAATACTCATGAAGAGATGACCCACATGGGTCTGCATCATTCCACCAAATAATCCTGTGAAATAAAGTGCAAATAGTGAGCCATCAAAAAGAGCCACAGCCACAATTGGATTAGTGTAAAAAATTGCCACTTTGGAGTTGAGCGCAGCAAGCAGAGTTCCGCGCACTCCACGTTCAGTACTATTTCGACCTATTGGCAGAGTTCGAAGCGCAAGAGTGATCGGTGCACCAAGGACGATTCCTATCGGCGCAATCATTCCTAAGACCATGTGCGCAACCATGTGATATGAAAAAGTAAAGTGAGCATAGAGCCCAAGTCCGCCGCTTGTTGCAAAATCAATTCCAGCAATACCAAGGCCGAAGGCAACGCTTCGCCCAACTGGCCACTTATCGCCTCGACGTCTCATTACAAGTACGCCTTTGACGTAGAGAGCCAGCACTGTGATCAGAACTCCAATCATTAGAGCATCGGGTTCGTAACTGAAAAGAATTCGGCTCCACGTAGGCGGTGGCGGTGTACTAATCCCAGAAAGAGCAACAGCCGGGTCGAACTCAGGAACACTCGGACGTACCGGAGGCTCGCTTGATGAAAGCCAAGCGCCCATTGCAACAGTTGCAACCATGATGATCGCTTCTGTAAATATTAAACGTCCGAAACCCAGCCAATCAATGCGTTCGCGTAAAGCAAGATTTGTGCGATGCATATATCCAATTGAAATTAAAACTAAAGTCAGTGCAATTTTGGCGATTACAACGTATGCATATGCCGAATTCCATGCGCCTTGAAAGTCCAAGCGCACCCATGCACTAACCGTTCCGCTTGCAACAACTGCGATGACTGACCATAAAGCTAATTCACTGAACCGAGAAACTGCGATCGGGCGATCCTCCGGATCTAGCAAAGCGATGGCAATAACGCCACCCACCCACAAAGAGAGTGCTGCAACATGGATTACTAATGAGCCGATTGCCAAACCATGAGAACCACTAGATGCGGAGTGACTTTGAAATACTGGAGTTATTAATCCTATAATCGATAAAACTAGAACAAATGCAGCAGTAAGAATGCGTTTGATGCGAAAGGCCACAAAAGCGACTCCGAGTGCAACTATTAACTCAAAAAGTAAATATTGTCCGAGCGTAATCTGAGTAATAAATGAGCGCAGTACAGTTGGATCTAATGCAAATGAAATAGATTGATCAAGAATTGTTGCTAATGTAACAATGATTGTTCCAGCGGTACCGAAGCTCCATGCCATCGCCGAAACCCACAACAAACGTTTCAACTTATACCCCTGGGCAGAAAACTTACCTTCAACATCTAAAAGGAGAAAGGTCATTGCCAGAAGAGTTCCAATTGTGGCAAAACTACCAATAAGTGAAAGATATTTAAAAAACGTTCCAAGTGCGATCATCGGTCCCTAAAGAGCTTTCGAGCATAAAGTGAGAGTCCAATCAAAACAAAGAATGCAACTACTAAAATTGCAAAGATAAAAACATTTGTCCCCCAACTGCTGCTCGCCGGAGTTTGTGATTGCGTGGGGGTTGGCGTTGGTTCAGTTGGGGAAATCACGCTTGGGGCAGAGAAGTTAAATGTAAACGAGCCTTGAAGCGGAACCTCGCCTTCAGAGTAAAGGGTATAAGAAACTCTATAAATTCCAGATTCAGTTAAAGCTTTTAAGCCAATTGATACATTAACGCCGTCCACCGTAATTGTTCCATCGTCCACACGCAATCCAGATGGATCCGTCACCATCAATTCACTTGCGTCTGGAATAAGTTCAATTTGAGTGGTTAGAGTTACTGAGCTCGGTGGTGTTGTGAGAGTTGACCCACTGATAGGAATTGTTGTTATCAGCGAATTTGCCGAGGCATTAGCCACACCACAATAAGAAAGTATGATCAGAAGCACCGCCAGGCTCTTGATTCTCACCGTAACGCCTCATTCCTTGATCTCGATTCGACCCTATCGTGCCACTTCTTTAGACTTAGCATCTACCCCCACGAGGGGGTTACTTCCTGCAATTGGAGCGACCGTGCCCACATATCAATATGCGTGTAATGCCTGCTCTCATGAGTTCGAGGCGGTTCAATCTTTTTCTGATGACTCCTTGACCAAATGCCCTCAGTGCACCGGTGAGATTCGCAAGGTTTATTCAGCTGTAGGCGTCGTATTCAAGGGTTCTGGATTCTATAAAACAGATTCTGTGAAAAAGAAAACTGTGAGCGAAGTTACTACGCCAGCACCTGCTCCTGCACCAGCTTCAGTCGCGCCATCACCTAAGAGTGATTAGCCTTCATGGTGAGGCGGTTTATCTGACTTGATTTCCTCATCGCGCTTTGCCGCTTCAGCGGCGGCTTCAGGATCAATCTCGTCAGTTGTTACGGTGGGGAAGATATTGCTCATAACCATCAGTCTAGACGAAGAAACTGGTGTCGTACATGTTTGAAAAACTTGGCAGTTTTATCGTTCGGCGACGAAAAGGTGTACTCACTATTTTCTTACTTGGCACGCTTGCTGCAGGTGCTGTTGGGTCATTAGCTTTTGGGAAACTCGATAGCGGCGGCTACTCAGATCCAGGTAGCGAGTCGGCGCAAGCAACAAAATACATAATTGAAAAATTTAAAGTTCAAGAGCCAATTATTACTCTGGTTGTGGATTCAAAGACCAGTGTTGATGATGCCCCAGTGGCAGCAAGCGCATCGGCATTAGAAAGAGAGATTCGTAACATCAATGGAATCTCTAAAACATACTCATACTGGTCTACAGGTGGTGCTACAACAATGCGCTCAACCGATGGGAAAGCAGGTTTCATTCTGGTTTACGCAGATTTAAAGCTAGATGACCTTGATGGATTTAGCTCGCTCGGAAAAGTGGTTCAAGAAAAATTTGACGGAGATTACCAAGGTTTACACGTTTATGCCGGTGGTGGCGCAGTTATTACGCAAGCAATTAACCACCGAATTGAGAAAGATCTTCTTCTGGCTGAATCAATCGCGATTCCATTTACATTTCTATTATTGATTTTTGTCTTTGGGGCAATGGTCGCATCGGCGATGCCTTTATTTGTTGGCGTTACCGCGATTCTGGGATCATTTTTCCTGATCTATCTCTTAACGCTTTTTACTAATGTAAGCGTTTTTGCCCTCAATCTCATTACAGGGCTGGGACTGGGATTAGGAATTGATTACGCCCTTTTGATGGTCAACCGATTCCGCGAAGAGCTTCACCATGGCAAAACCGTTGAAGAATCGGTAATAACTACCGTCGCAACTGCCGGTAAAACGGTTTTTTACTCGGGATTAACCGTCTTAGTAACTATGGCCTCCCTGTTGTTCTTCCCTCTTAACTTTTTGAAGTCATTTGGCTATGCAGGAGTTGCAGTAATTTCACTCGCCGTTATCGGTGCAGTTATCGCCCTGCCAGCACTTCTTGCAATTTTAGGAGAGAAAGTTGATAAGGGTGTAATTCGTAGAAGCGCCATTACACCAAAGGAAGATGGCAGATGGGCACACACTGCGCGGACAGTAATGCGACGCCCAATTCCAGTTGTAATTGCATCAATGACAATTCTTGGCATCATGACACTGCCTGTTGCAAATATCGCTTTCGCCCAGATTGATTCACGAGTACTGCCAGCCTCTGATCGTGCAGCGATTTCCTCACAGATAATTGTGGACCGCTTTGACGGACTGTTAGGTACTCCCATTGAAGTTGTTGTGCCTAATGGTGTTGGTCGCGAAGCTGAAATCTCTAGGTTTCTTGACCAAGTAAAGAATGTTAGTGGTGTTGTTCGAATTGGTGCATTTGAAACTTATGGTCAAGATATTCGCGTGCAGGTTATCTCTTCTGTTGCATCTCGAAGCACTGCATCTGAGCAAGTGATTCATGAGATTCGTGCATTAGAGCGGCCGGTCGGGGTTCTGATTGGTGGAGCTGCCGCAGATTTCACTGATTCACAGGATGGAATTGCCGCCAAACTTCCATTCGCACTTGGTTGGATTGCTTTAACTGTTTTAATTCTTATCTTCATTTTCACTGGTTCAATAATCCTTCCGATAAAAGCAATAATCCTTAATGCACTTTCTCTGTGCGCGACTTTGGGTGCAATTACGTGGATCTTTATTGATGGTCATCTGAAATGGCTAGTAGGCGATTTCACGGTCACTGGAACCCTTGATACCGGCTCGGTTATTTTGGTCGCCGTAGTCGTATTTGGCCTATCCATGGACTACGAACTCTTCTTACTCTCACGCATCCGGGAAGAACACCTTTCGGGGAAATCAAATATTGAATCCGTAGCCGTTGGCTTACAACGCTCGGCGAGAATAATTACCGCCGCTGCACTGCTGTTGGCTGTCGTCTTTGCAACTTTTATGATTAGTGGAGTCACGTCGATAAAGATGCTTGGCTTTGGCGTGGCACTAGCCGTCTTGCTCGATGCCACATTGGTTCGTGCCCTACTAGTTCCAGCTCTCATGCGTTTATTTGGTGAACGGAATTGGTGGGCACCGAAATGGATGCAGCGCTTCACCTTAAAACACTGATAGGCATGAGAAGGTAGCGTAATGAGATATGACAATGTCTTTGTTTTGAGCCCAGGAAGATCAGGCTCAAAATCCTTCGTTGAGGCATGCAAACATTTATCGAACTACTCCTCTGCGCATGAGTCTCGAGGTGGGA